>CAZOMH010000020.1:0-19351 GCA_964580415.1 uncultured Nitrospirales bacterium | reverse complement strand
ATTCCTTGCCTTCAATCGTCGTCGTCTTGTCCGTTTTCACCGTCGACTTGGACAGCCAGCTTACGTTGGCGCCCACATCGAAGAAAACGACTTCGCGGTAATTCGCGGGGTGAATGCCCTTCTTCACGACTATTCTCCTGTGTTCCGGCGGAAAAGCCCGCCGAAAATGATTCGCTTTACGACAAAGAGCCCGACCTTGGGCGCACAACCCCATGGCCGGGTTCATGTTGCGCATAGTCTAACATGAACGCCCGGACCGCTGCAAGCCTGCGTCGGACCAAAAACCACCCGCACGGGCGGGTGGTTTGATTTTGGCTGGTGCCGGGAGGGGGAATCGAACCCCCATGGTGTCACCACCGGCGGATTTTGAGTCCGCTGCGTCTGCCTATTTCGCCATCCCGGCCAAACACGTGCAAAGTATAGCGGCTGAACGGGGTCTCGTTCAATTAATTTCTGTCGGTTTGTGTAAGCCGGGACCGGTGGTCAGGAGCCGTTTTGCTTTGCAACGGGCAACCCATTCCCGTCATAGTCCTCCAATGCGGAAACCAAGACCTGCACGGTCTTGAACAGGCATCCTTCGTCTAGTATCTCCCAGGAATCCCGGCGGCAGTGGTAATAGTGCGCAGGGCTGGGGTCCATGCCGCACAGGGCGGCGGCGGACAGACCGGCGCGGGTAAAGGCGGCGGCGTCGCTGGCACCCACGTGAACGTTGCCGAACTTGTGGTCCACTCCGTTTCGCCGCAGTGCGTTTTGCAGCAGCATGCACAGGCCGGGGTGGTGGTGGCGGGAACCGTTCAAATCGCGGTTGTACACCATGAGATAGTCGAGGTCATGCAGTGTGTCAACCGCGACGAACATGGTTTCCACATCGGTCCATTCGTGGCGGTGACGCTGTATATATGCGTCCGCCCCGCAGAGTCCGGCTTCTTCCGAGCCGGTGACTGCAAAGACAATTTCCGTGTTTTCCGGAACGAAACCGGTCTGTTTGAAGTGTCTCGCCAGTCCCACGGAGGTCAGCGCTCCGGTGAGGTTGTCGTTCGCTCCCGGCGAAACAACGCCAAACCGGGTAAAGGTTGCCGCAATAAGAACACCCGGCAACGCCAGAAACTGGCTTATCCCGACCCACCACCAAAAGCCGTCCGCAGGGGTATGGCGGCCGCAGAACACCACGGTCATGAGGGTGGTTGCCAGCAGGTAGGCAACGGAAAGCACGGCAGTACGGCCGAAATGCATGAAATAGCCCGGAAAGAGCTGCTGATAGCGCCATTCATAGGCGGCATCGGCATGTCCCGCCAGAATGATGCGGCGCTTGATGGTTCCCGACGGAGTTAGTGCCGCATGGAGATTGTGCGACGTGTGGCGCGGGAAGAGGGGCGTGAGAATGTGGCGGTAACTGATGATTTCGGGCACAAACACCAGCACCGCCAACAGGAGCAATCCCATGGATATGCGCGGGTCGCACCACCATGCGCCGATGGACAGTGCGCCCAGCCAGCCGCCGATGACGGGGGCTGCCATGAATCCCGTTTGCGATACCGGGAAGGGTTCCAACGTGGGCGAATACCCCGCAGCGGCCAATTCGTCGCGCAGGAACTCCTGGCAGCGCTTCTCCCCCGCGCTTCCCGGCAGCCGCGGACCGAATTCCCCGCAAATCTTGCGGATACTGTCCATCATGTACCGGGTGCATTCATGCAGGGACGTTTCGGTTGGCATGTTGTCTTCTCCGCTGGCTGTTTACACCGCATTCCGGGGGCCGCAATGAAGTGAGGCGTCCTGTCCGTTTCAACCGGAGCAGAAGAGCGGCGGGTTGTGTTCCGCTTTGCGGAACTTCCCCCCTGCTGTTCTATCCTTTCAATAACGACTCCTTAAGAAACAGACCGTGCTTCAGCATGACCTCGGGCAGTCCGGCGGGACAAACGCGCGTTGCCGCCTCGAAGCGGTGGCCCGCGGTCATGTGGAAGGGCAGCGCGCAGCAGACGCGGATGCCCGCGGCGCGGATCGCAATCGTTCCGGATTCGCTGTCTTCAAAGCCGACCACCCTGCCGAAATCTCCCGGATACAGGCCAATTTCATTCATGGCCATGGAATACAGGTCACGGTGCGGTTTGAGCCGTATCTCGCTGGAATCGGTGGCCGTGATGAACCCGTCATAGTAGACGTGGGGACTGGAGAAACGTTCCAGCAGGAACGCGCGTTTTGCGTCGCTTACCGGCCATTGCGCAATTTCCGCGCGCAGGATGCGAAACACTTCAGTCAGGACCAGGTCAGCCTCGTAGAAGATGGAGGAGGTGACCAGGGCCACCCGGGCCGGATGGGCTTCAAGATAACTTCCCAGACGCAGCAGGCGTTCCCCGCATGCGGGCAGTTCGGCGGCGTCGAGCGTGCCGGATGCCGCCAGCGGGGCGGCCAGTGCGTCTGCAAACTTGGCGGCATCCGCGCCCAGCCAACCTTTGAGCAGCGCGAGAAACACGCCCACGCCGGGCATGGGGCCAATCAGGCGCTTTCCGCCCGGGCCGAGCACCTCTTCGGCCATCCGGTCTCCCAACCCGTCGGCCACCCAGCCCAGCAGTTCGTGGTAGCGCTGGTAGTAGATTTCGATGCCCGCGCGGGTAAGGTTGGAGACCCCCTCCACATTGAAGGCGTCCCCGTGCGCCTTTGCAATAGCCTGCGCGGCGGCATGGGTTTCGGCCGTGTTGAAATCATCCGTCTTCAACAGGGCTTGAAAGGCGGGGTCCTTTTCCAAACCGCCAAGGCCCAGCGCGGCCAGCGTGTTGCGCAGGTCCCGCTTGCGGCCGGGGTCTTTGCCGCGGGCCAGGGTCCAGGCCGCACCCTGAACCAGGTATGTCCGGAGCGCCTCGTGCCGGAAGTGGCCGCCGTAGGCGCGCACCAGGTATTCGACGTGCTTGGTCGTGCTGTTGCCGATGATGTGCGGATAGTCCTGTTGCCGGCTCAGTCCGGGCCATGCCGGATCGTCGGCCCGGCCGCAGCAGCGCCGGACCATCGTGTCCAGCGCGTTGATGCACAGCGGCTCCGTGGTCGTGGTGGTGCCGTCCATGTCCATGACTGCCGCCAGCAGCCCGTCCTCCAGCACGGCCTCGCCTTTTGACAGCGGATACACGTCGTAGGGCGGGTAAATGTAGGGCGGGTTGGCGACAATGGCGTAATGGTCGGACAGGGCTCCGGCAAGGCGGGCGGCCGTTTCCGCATCGGCGAACTTGGGAATGCTGGAAGACATCAAAACCTCCGTGGATTATTCCAGACGCATCAACCCGAAGCGTTCGGGCTGGTGGAAATTCAGGTTCTCCCCAACGTTTGACCACGCGGCCCAGTGGGGATGGGACGATTCATCGGCGCACTTGTAACAGTTGGCGTGCCACACCTGCCCCCGCACGTCGCCCAGCGCGCCCATATAGGCCTCGAACACGCCAAAGGGGACGCGGAAAGACACGGTATACGTGACGGGGCCGGGCTGTTCTTCGGTGATCGGTCCTTTCAATGTGGCGGCAATATCGATCATTTTGAGGAACTTCTCCGCGACGAACTGGTATTTCTTGAACTTGCCGTCTTCGGTCCGGGCCCAGTCTTCCACATACTGGGACAGTATCGTGCCGCCGCAGTTGATTTCGAAATTCATGTACCCCTTGTCGGACTTGGGCCGGACGAAGAACTCGACGCAGGAATCCTTGCAGACCATCGCGTTGTAGCCGGACTGGCGGCAGATGACGAACTGGTCCTCAACACGGTAGATGGCCTGTAGCGCCTTGCCGTCGTGCAGAAGCCGCGCCTGGACTTTGGGATGGTGGCCGCTGCTCTTGGGATGGAACTGGTCGATGGCCAATGGTTCGCCCTTCACCCATGCGGGATCATCCCAGCCGCTTTTCACGGCGGGCAGTTGCGTTGTATAGTGAACCACATAGGAAGGCGTCATGGTTGGTGTCCTCCGGGCCGCATTCGCGGTTCCCCTAGTATACCCGCCACACGCGCGCGTTTCACCATCATAGGAGTTCGGTCATGCTGCTCACCTCTCTCTGTGCGGTCCTCATTTGCGGGGGCGGCGCCCTGCCTGTTTGGGAATTCGACACGGAAGCCGACAAGAATGCCTGGCAGCCGAACAGCCATATTGCCGAAGTGCGTTTGGAAAACGGCGCCCTGTGCGGCAAGACTGTGGACTGGGACCCCATGTTCTTCTCCCCCATTCTGGAACTCCCGGCCACGCCCTGGCAGTACGTGCTGCTGCGCATCAAGGTGGACAAACCGGGTACCGGCCAGCTCTTCTGGACCGGCCAAACAGAGGGCAAATACGGCGGCATCAGCGAGCAGAAGGTGACCAATTTCAACGTTGCTGAAAGCACCGACTTCCAAGATATCGCCATCCTGCCCGGTTGGCACCGCGAGGGCACCATTCGAAAACTGCGTCTCGATCTGTACAACGGAATGAATTTTGCCATCGACCGCATTGCAATTGTGGACTGGACGGTGGGTCTCGTCCCGGAGACAGGCAAATCTGCATGGTCTGCGGCGGAAATGGCGGCGTGGCCCGTGATCGCGGGCGACACGGCCCGGTTGAGCGGACCCCTTGCCATGAAAACGGATGAACTGGGCTGGGCTGTGGTGGAGGCGGAAAGTGCGGCGAATGCCCATGGAGAGTTTCTCTGGATAGCCGATTCAAGCCAAGGCGTCCAGTCCGAACGGTTTGATATACGCCCCGGCAAACGGGTTTACAACGTCGAACTGGCCGGTTATCCCCGCTGGAAGGGGTTGGTGCATGCCGTGGGACTGCGTCTGTCCGGATCGGCGGTGAAAGTGGAATCACTGAAGCTTTCCGAATTCCCCGGCGGCGTCGCGGACCCGATGGTGAGTTATTTTGGCTTTGAAAACGGCATAAACCGTGCCGGACAGCCGTGTGCGGTCCTGGTTCAGATGGGCAATCGTGGCGGGGACAAAGCATCACTGACGGACTACCGGCTTGCCGCGGTGGATGCGGGCGTGCAGATTTTACAGACGCCTGACCTCGCAACGGCGGCCCCGCTGGCCTATGGCGATGTGAAGGATTTGCTCTGGCAGGTTCAGGCGGAAAAGCCGGGCGAATACGCTGTCCGTTTGACAGGTCCGGGGCTCGACACACCGGCCGAAGCGCGTTTCCGTTTCCTGCCGGCCGTGTCTATTGCGAGGGCGGACTATGTGCCTGCGCCCGTGCCGGTCAAGCCCGCATTGGACGTGTGCATGTACTATTTCCCCGGCTGGGAGTCGGACACCAAGTGGGACTGCATCCGCCGCACGGCACCCGTCCGCAAGCCGTTGCTGGGCTATTACGACGAAGGCAGGCCCGAATGTGTGGACTGGCAAATCAAGTGGGCCGTGGAAAATGGCGTGAACTGTTTTCTGGTGGACTGGTATTGGTCCGCCGGGAACCAGTCCCTCACCCACTGGTTCGAGGCCTACCGCAAGGCCCGTTACCGCGACCAGCTTCAGGTGGCCATCATGTGGGCCAATCACAATGCGCCGGGCACCCATTCCCGCGAGGATTGGCGCAAGGTGACGAAGGAGTGGATTGACCGTTATTTTAGCCTGCCCGCCTATTACCGCATCAACGGCAAACCCGCCATCTTCCTGTGGAATCCCGAGGGCCTCCGCAATGACTTGGGCGGAAGCGATGCTGTCAAGGCGGCGCTGGACGAATCGCAGGAAATGGCGCGGGCCGCCGGATATGCGGGGATCGAATTTGTGGCCATGAGCGGCCACCATACCGGGGAACTTGCCGCCACGCTGGCCGGGGAAGGTTACACCGGCGCCACCAACTATCATGAATGGGGCAAGGCCGAAAGCATGGCGTCTTCAAGGACGGAAGTGAAGTACGGTGACGCGGTCAAAACTGCGCCCGAGTCGTGGCAGAGGAACACGGACCTGTGCGCGTCCAGTCTGATCTATTACCCCGTGGTCGATACCGGCTGGGACAATCGTCCCTGGGCGGGAAGCAGCGCCATGATGATCGGCGGACGGACGGCCCCGCTCTTTGAAGAATTCCTCCGCGCCGGACGCAGTTATTGCGAGGCGCACAAGTTGCCCTTCGTCATACTTGGCCCGGCGAATGAATGGGGCGAAGGCAGCTATGTCGAGCCCGCCAACGAATACGGCTTCGACATGTACGAGGCCATCCGCCGGGTCTTTGGCACGGGTGAACCGTCCGGTTGGCCGGTGAACTATTCCCCGCATGACCTGGGTTTGGGACCTTACGATTTCCCCGCGACACCCTGCCGCGCCGAGTGGACCTTTGATTCCGGGAAAGAGGGCTGGTCGGAAATGATGAACACCAGTCGCGCGGAGGTGAAGGATGGTCTGCTTTCGTTCAGCACCGTGGCCGCGGACCCCGCCTTGGTCGTGTCCACCCCGGGGCTCAACGCGGGTGAATTCTCCAGGCTGTCTGTTCGCATGCGCATTCGCGGTCCCGAGGGGCAGCAGGGCTGCGCCCAACTGTTCTGGTCGACCTCCGGTTCCTCCACAAGCGAATCGGCCAGCGTGCGCTTTCCGCTGCAGGTGGACGGGCAGTTCCACGAGTACTCGGTGGATTTGACCCAGAACCCGCGCTGGCGCGGCAGGATTTCCACGCTGCGTTTTGACCCCTGCGACTTCAAGGGGGCCGAAATCGACATTGACCGGATTGCATTCCTGCGGCAGTAGCAATGCGCACCGCTGCGGATTGTTCTTCGCGGTTTTGGCAAACCCTGGGCATCAGGTGGAGGCGCGTTTGAACGGTCGTTAGACCGACTACCCAGCATCAAAGACAACAGTTCTTGGTCGGTGCAACCAAATCGTTACCGATGGCCACCATCCTTGTGAGCATGGACGCATGAGGGCAATGAACGTGATGGCAAGATGGTTGATGGTACTGTTGAGTGTCGCCTGTTTCGGTTGTGCCGTCAACGCCACCGAAGCGTTGACGGTACACCGGAACGTGCCCTACGAAAATATCTCTGGCGTTAGGCCCGACCTTACCAGCCTCGACATCTATGCGCCCAATCCCGTTCCGGCAAAACCCCTGCCTGTCGTGGTTTGGGTTCACGGAGGCGGCTGGGCCGTCGGGGACAAGGCCAACCAGATGCAGATCAAACCTGCCTTGTTCACGTCGGCCGGGTACTGTTTCGTCAGCATCAACTATCGCCTGTCACCCAGGCCCGCCAGCACCCAACCCGACCGTGTTATGTACCCGATACATGAGCAGGACGCGGCGGCGGCCGTGGCATGGGTGCATGCCCATATTGGCGGGTACGGCGGTGACCCGGAGCGTATCGTCCTGATGGGGCATTCTGCAGGCGCGCATCTCGTGTCCCTCGTGTGTGCTGATGAGTCCTTCTTGAAGGCGCACGGACTGCCCCTTGGTGTCATCAAGGGAACGGTGTCGCTGGACACGGAAGGGTATGACATTCCCGCGCACATGAGGCAACAGGACATGACGGGGATTTACGAGAACGCCTTCGGAACCGACCCCGTCCTGTGGAAGAAGGCCTCACCCATTTGCCATGTGGCGTCAGGCAAGGGCATTCCGCCATTCCTGCTGGTGACACGCGGTCTGTCGGCGCGCCGGAAACTGTGCACGGACTTCGCGGCGGCCCTTCAGCACGCCGGGGTGGAGGCGAAGGTCGTGGATGCCACCGGCTACTCGCACAACGAGGTGAACAGCCGGATCGGCGCGCCCGGCGAAAGCGTGGTAACGCCCCCGGTCATGCAGTTTCTCTCCACCTGCCTCGGGGGCGGAAAGTAAACCGCTGACGAAAGGGGGGGCTTTTCTCCGGTTACGCCTCGGGCCGTCCGATACTGAAATAGCGGAACCCGTTCTGCTTCATCACTGAAGGCGTGTACAGGTTGCGGCCGTCAAAGACGACGCGTTCGCGCATCAGATCACCCATCCGCGCGTAATCGGGCCTGCGGAACTCGTTCCATTCGGTTGTGATGACCAGTCCGTCTGCGCCTTCCAGCGCCGCGTAGTACTTCGGGACGACTTCCACCGTGTCGCCGTAGTGATTCTGGAGCCTGGGTCCGGCGACGGGATCGTAAACGCGCACCCTGGCGCCCGCGGCGCAGAGTCCGTCCATGATCTCGACCGCGGGCGCGCCGCGCAGGTCGTCGGTGCGCGGTTTGAAACTGGCGCCCCACATGGCGATGGTGCGTCCCTCAAGGGTCCCGCCGTAGAAATCGACAATACGCTGGGTAAACTGCGCCTTGCGGCGCTCGTTGACATCCTGCACGCCCTGGATGAGTTCGCAGGGGACATTCTTGTCGCGGGCCATGCGGAGGCAGGTGGCCACGTCGCGGGGCAGGCCGGAGCCGCCGTAACCCAGGCCGGGGAACAGGAACGTCGGTCCGATGCGGCTGTCCGTGCCGACGCCTTCGCGGACATCGGCAATGTCGCAGCCCCACGCCTCGCACAAATCGGCGATTTGGTTCATCATCGAGATGCGCGCGGCCAGCATGACGTTGGTCGCGTACTTGGACATTTCCGCGCTGCGGCGGCCCATGAGCAGGATTGGTTTGCCGGTGCGCAGGAAGGGTCCGTAGAGTTCCCGCATGATCTCGCGCACGCGCACATCCTCGCAGCCGATGATGATGCGGTCCGGGCGCATGAAATCATCCACCGCGGAGCCTTCTTTCATGAAGTCGGGATTGACGACCACATCGCAGGGATGTTCGGAATTCTCGCGCAGTATCTGCTCCATCTGCTCCGCCGTGCCGGGCGGGCAGGTGCTCTTGTTGACCAGAATGCGGTACCCCGACGTGGCTCCGGCGACCTGCCGGGCGGCGTCGAGCACGCGGCTCACATCGGCTTCACCGTCGGTGCGTATGGGCGTGCCGACGCACAGAAACACCATGAGCGAATTTGCCACGGCCTGGCGCAGGTCGGTCGTGAAAGAGATGCGCTCTTCTTCCAGATTGCGCACCACGAGCTCTTCAAGACCGGGTTCATGGATGGGCAGGGTCCCCTGCTGCAGGAGCTTGATGCGCCCGGCGTCACGGTCCATGCATACAATTTGATGTCCGTTTTCGGCAAAGCAGGTGCCGGTGACAAGCCCCTGGTATCCGGTGCCGACAACCGTTATTTTCATCTTCTTCTCCTCCGTTTCTGACTCACCAATGACGTCCCTGACGGCAGTTTTCCACCGCTGCAGAACAGCCGACTTTTGCCGTCAAAGTAGACGCGGCATTCTGCCGCGTTCTTCGCAATCCCGGACTTTGCGGCAGCGCCAAAAGAGGCTGGAAGCCTCTTTCACATTAAACAAGCGCCCAACCCGCACATGCTTGGCGAACCAAACATCGCCAGGCGGGGGCGCCCGGCCCACATGCCTGGTGAAACAGGCGATTTCGCTTTTCCGGCAATCTACGGCCTGCAGCGCCGTTGATTCAAGCCGCAACCCAAATAATGGACCGACGCGGCCGCGGAAGGGTCCGGGCCGCGTCGAAATTCGCCGTACCGAAATACCTACAGGCCGTCCACCTCCATGCCAACCACCAGCCACTTGCCCTCTTCCCTGGCAAGGGTCAATTCGGCGGCAACAGAGCCGGCAGCACCGGAAAGGTCCACGGGGTACACGGTACACTTTCCATTCTTCAACTCGCGCTTGGCGTTTTCAAAGGCGACCTTGGCGTCGTCAAGATAGCCCGAATCAATGGCTTCCTTGATGAAATTGGCAAGGGTCTCCTTGTCCGCCGCCTGACTGGACGTGAACTTTTCGGAGAAGGTCTTCATGAAGCCGTCCAGGTCCTTCGCCACGAGCGTCTTTGCCCATGCATCCAGCGTCTGCTGCACAAGCTCCTCGTCGCTCGGGCCTTTGGCGGTGGCGCATCCGGCCGTGCCGAGTGTTATTGCCAACGCTACTGCGGCAACGAGCGCCAAAGCGGTCTTTTTCATGAAGCTATCCTCCTCGTTTGGGTTGTCCAAGCGCGGCTGAATCCCGCGCAACCGGGCGCAGCCTGCGCGCCAGTATACCACCGGACAGTCCTGTATTGCGGCCATCGGGACGGTCGGGCGCCTAGTGTTTGGCCCCGCCGGTTTCCCAAAGGGTTTCTTCCTCTTCAATTTCAATGGCCCGCTCGAACCGCTTCAGGTCGAGATTCACCCCTTCGCCGTGCAGCGAAAAAACGGCATCAAGGCGGGTAATCTCGAAGATTTCCTTGATGGTCGGCGAGATGGCGCAAAGGCGCAGACGGCCCCGTGCCGCTTCAATGGTCTGGTTAACCCGGAGCAATTCCGTGAGCACGGCGCTCGATATATAATCGACGCTTTCAAAATTCAGCAGCAGGTTAAGGCCCGGATTTGCCTTGACATAGGCGACAACCTCGTTGCCGAATTCAGCGATGTTTATGCTCTTCAGCACCCTGCTCGCGCAGACCGTGCCGATGTGTATCCGTCCCTGCTGGTTGAATATGACCAGGGGTTCTTGCGCTTCATTCATTGCTCTGTCCCTCAACATGGCAGTCGTGCCGCTGCAGCCACAGTTCCAAACACTTTTCGGTTTCGTTGTAGGCGATATGGTCCATGAAATGCCGTATCAGACACACGCCCCGTCCACCGGGCTTTCCGGGCTCGGACATTTTCACACTCTGCGGGTCAAACCCGGCACCGCGGTCATAGATGCGGATGAGACAGCGGTCTCCCGCATCGTGGAGTTCCAGGCGTACGCTGAGGTCCTGTCTGCCCCGGTTTCCGTGATGGACGGCGTTTACCAAGGCCTCTTCCAGGCAGAGTCTAAGCCGGCAAGTTTGTCCCGCAGACAAAAAGTGCCGTTCTACAAGCGCCGCGGTGGTTTGGTCAAGAAGACCGTTGACCGCGTCAAGCCTGCTTGCTATTTCTCTTGAGAAGAAAGGGTTGTCCATTGCACACTGACCGTTCTCTTTGCACTATTGAAACACAAGGACCGGCAGGCAGACAAACGCGGGGTCCGGCACTCGGCCGAACCCCGCGCGGAAAACAGGACGGAACAGACTATTTCTTGGCCTTGGGTGCCGGCACCGGAGCCGCCGGCGCTGCTTCGGGGGCTGGCGCAGGGGCGGCCGCAGGAGCAGCTTCCGGCGCGGGAGCCGGGGCCGGGGCCGGTGTTGCTTCCGGAGTACCCTGGGTGAGGGAAAGCACCAGTTTCGAGTCGTACCAGGAACCATCCAACTGCGCAAGCAGGCGCAGGTCGCGGACAATGGCGTTGAGTTCAACCAATGCACCGTCCAGATGTTCCGGCACCTGGCCCGGGGCCATGAGCTGCAATACCGGGCGCAGCACATCGCTGTAGAGGGCGGTGCGCAGCAGGAAAGCCATATAGTACGGTGTTGTGGGGTCGAGCGGCGGCTGCTGTGAAGCAAACAGGTTGGTGTTCTGCTTGGATTTGGCCCGGTCAATCAGGCCTTTCATACCCGCAACATTGTTGGAGACGACGATTGCATCGCCGGCGAGCGTGATATACAGGGGAACGGGAGAAGGCACTGCCTGTATCTGGTTGATGGCCGCCTCGTTGTAGGTTTCCACGAGCTTGGGCTGGGCAAACCCCGTGAGCAGTTGGACGGTTTGGGGGTTCTTTACGGCGACCATGACGTAGAAACTTGGGAATTTAAGGTCGTTTAGCCCGCCAACACCCAGGGTGATCTCATCACCGAGCAGGGACATGCCCTGGTTGACGTAGGTCGTTATCCCCTGTTTTCCGGCCTGGGTAAGGGCATTCTTCGCCGATTCGGCGATCATGCGTTTGGCCTGTTCATTAAGGCGGTAACTCAGGAACGTCATCGTGTCATCGGGCAGCATTGGCGCAAGGCGGAGCGGTTCCGCCAGGCCCATGTAATCCAGCATGCCGGGGTGTGTGGCCGAATCAACGCGCGAACGAAGTTCCACGCGGTCCTTGAGCACGGACAGTGTCGTCAGTATGGGATCGTCGGAGGTTTCGGCACCGAACATCTTTTCCAGGACGTCAATCTGAGCCTGGGCCATCGCGGCGGCCGCCGGCTGTGTTTTGGCGGCGGCTTCGATAAGCTGTTTGACCATGGGGACGAAATCGCGGCCATAGATCATTGCCACCAGTTCATTGGAATCGCCTGCCGGGCAGACTGCCGTGCCGTACCGGAACGTGGAGGGAGTGGCGAAACGGGTGGCCGAAGACTTGACCATATCCAAGTCGGTGCCGACAACCAGGCGCTGGTTCGAGATAAAGTATGCGGCGGTGACAATACCCTCATAGACATTGATTGTCGTGCCGCCGGCATCTTCCGTCTTGGGCTCGCCCACCCCGGGCAGGGCAGTCAAGGCCACTTTGAGCATTTCCTCGGCCTTTGCGGCGTCAAGCAGCGGAAGTGTCAACACGATTTTCAGGTCTTTGGGATTGAAGTCCGGCGGTGCGGTCAACACCTCCGCAACGGTGCTGCCAAGTGTCTTGGATGCCGTTTCGGCCAAGGCGGAGAAGTTCATGAACACGGCTCCGCTCTGGTCCGGGTCAACCCCGAGCGCTTTCAGCGCATTTGCCGTTCCGCCTTCATAGGTGATGCCCGCCTCGGCCGCCATCTCATGAACGAAGCTGTCCAGTTCTTCCTGAACGTTCAGGTCCTGCTTGAACACCTGCTGGATAATGGGCAGAGTATTGGTCAGTATGACACTGAGCGGCGGCAGGCCCAGCGCGATTTGGGTCTTCTCAGGCATCAGTTTGAGGATGGAGAGGGTCACCGGAACCGGGCCGGGGTCGGTTGAGACAGGCTTTACCGGAGCCTCCAGTTTGGGCAGCGGGGGCGGCGTTGCCGGTGTTTGCGGCGCGGCGGCCTCTTTGGCCGCGGAAGGAGGAAGTGTGGGCACCACGTTCGTGCCGGTGCTAAGAACGCCGGAATAGTAAAGGCCGATTCCCACCGCGCCCAGAAGGACAAGCAGCAGGAGCAAAAATTGGGTGCGTTTCGCCATGACTTGGTAGTCTCCTCTTTCCTGGATGGAATGCCCGCAACGCCGTCGGATTTTACTGCGGCATGCCTGAAGCCGCAGTCATATCTGCTCCATAATACGTTTAACGGAACCTTCACGCAAGTGCGCCGTGCGCGGCGCCTGGCATGCGCCTAGCTTCTGGGACGGTAATCGGGGCAGCGCACGGCGTTGGGACGCTGCGGTCGATGACAGGAAGAAGGGTGGTCATAGCGGCAGTTGTCGCACAGAAACTCTGTCGGACAGCGCAGCCGCTGCCACCATTCGCGCAGTCTGGCAATCCATTGGGATGTGTTCATGAATTTCTCCCGTACCGGGACCGGTATTCATTCGGACCCATGCCCACGTGGCGGCGAAACAGACGCCCCAGATTGCTCGGGTCGCTGATGCCGACGCGGGAAGCGACTTCAGTGAGACCCATCCGGGTGCGCCGGAGCAGTCCCTTGGCCTTCTCCGCGCGGAGGCGTCCAAGATATTCCGTGTAGGACAGGCCAAACCGGCGCTGCAGCCGGTGGGTTATTGCACTGGGCGAAACATGCAGCAGTTCGGCCACTTCGGAAAGCGGCAGGCGTTCGGCAATACGGGGCAGCAGGATGCGGTTCAGTTCGGCATCCTCCAGACGCGCCACTGCCTTTTTGGGCGGTGCCGGTCGAAAGGAGACGACGCCGTCCAGTGGTGGAGACGAAGGCGCATCCTCTTTCGGCAAGGGCCATTTCGCGGATGTGAGCACCCGGACCGCCGCATCAATGAGCGCGCGGTCTGTCGCGTGTCCGGCGGCCCCGGCGGCGAATTCCGCAAATGCGCCCCATGCCTGTGAAAGGTCGGCCCCGGCGCCATGGCACACTTCCAAAAGACGGCTGACGGTGATGGACACCGCGCCGCCGCGTTTTGCCGCAGTGGCGCGTTCTCCCAGTTCAGCCAGGCAGGCGCTGAGATGGTTTCGCACAGGACTCTGGTCCCCTCCCGAGAGGGCGACGGCGAGTTCCCCATGAAGGAAAGGCGGTTCAATTCTCGCCGCTGGTTGAGGAGCGGGTACGGACCGTTCTTGTACCGCATCCGGTTCAGGGGGGGGCGATTCTTCGATGAGTTCCGCTTCGCGGTTCAACGCCTCCGCTGTCCATTCCGCGATGGCGGTGAGAGCTCCTTTGGGCGTGCGGTGTATGTCGTCCAGCGAAACGGGCGGTTCGGTGACGTCTGTTCCAAGCAGTTCGGAAAGGCCCGCACAGACGCTGTACGCGAGCGCGCGGGTTTCCGCAGTTGGGTAATAGGGACCGAAAGTCAGCACAAAATCGGGCAAGGCTTTTGGGGTGACGGCCACGATGCCCAGGCCGAGATGGCACTGGTTGGCGTTGGGCGCCTCGTGTGCGACGGCGAGGACGGAACCGAGACGGCGTGATTGGCGGCAGGCCCGCTCACCGGCGGGGATTCCGTTTACATGCGTGCAGACTTCGCAACTCCCCCAATGCGCGACCGACTTCCCCTCGCGTTCGTTGGCGAAAGCGTGAATGCCAAGAGGCACTCCCGCGCTCGTGGCCGCGCGTTCCAAAACGGCACGCACCTTGGGGAGATCGAAGAATTCCGGGCCGGGACTCATCCCTGGACCTCAAAGAGTCGTGAACTGCCGTCCGGCGGGGCCACGACGATTTCCGCCGGGTGGCCCGGCAGCGCCTCGCGCGCCAGCCGCGAGGCCAGTGCCGGCAGGTTGTTTTCACGGCTAAGATGCACCAGCACAACAAGTTGCAGCCCGTCGTGGGCCAGTTCTGAAAGCAGTTTGGCCGCATCATGGTTGGAGAGGTGACCGCTGCGGCCACTGATTCGCTGCTGTATTTTGGGGGGATAAGAACCGGTGCGGAGCAGGTGCGGACAATAGTTTGATTCAAGCACGAGCGCGTGGGAATTGGCCAGACGCATGCGCACCAAATGGGAGGTATGCCCGAAATCGGTGGCGAATCCAAGCTTCGATCTGGCGGTGGTAATGGTGTAGCTTACGGGGTCCGCGGCATCGTGGGCAATGGAAAAGCTCGCTATGCTGAGCCCGCCAAGGGTCACCGTCTCCCCTGCCTCAACCGTTTCGAGACGTTCAATATGCCCAAGCGCCGGCGGCAGCGACGCCCGCGTTCCCTCGGTCATAAACACGGGCACCCGATGTTTGCGCGACAGAACCCCCAAACCGAGCACATGGTCGCTGTGTTCATGTGTCACAAAAACCCCGCTCAATTGAGCGGGCGAAGCACCCACCGCTGCAAGGCGCTCTTCGAGGCGTTTGAAGCTCAATCCATTGTCAATGAGGATTGAATTGGTTCCGTCGGTTACCAGCGTGGCGTTTCCGCTGCTTCCGCTGCCCAGCAATGCGAATTTTATCACTATTCTACCTTCCCGAGGCCCAGGTGGCGGCTTCATGGCACGGCGCAAAGTATACCAAAGGTTGTTGTTTTTGGGCATCTATTGATTTTGTTCAGGTGCCGTGATATAACGGCATAGTTATTGCTTAAAAGGTGGTACGACATGTTGCGGTTAGAACATCAAGTTGTGCAGCGTCAGGAGCAGCGCCTGATTTTGACCCAGCAGCAGATACTGGGTCTTAACCTGCTGCAAATGAACAACTTGGAACTGGAAGAGTACCTCGCTTCCGAGGTTGAACAGAACCCCCTTCTCGAACTTGTTCCTCCTGATGAAGGTCTTCCCATGGTTGCCGCCAAGGCAGAACTGGACGCAAATGATGCAAGTTTTGCGGAAGAGGTTGAGGCGGGCATTTTGTCCCGAAACGGTGAAAACGACCGTTTAAACCATAATTCAGATTCGGCCTTTCATGCGGAGGATTCGGGGACAGAGCCCTTTGGGGATGACCGCTACCGGGAAGGCAGGGACCTTAGCGTAAATCCGGACCTCTTCGGTGCCTGGGAATATCGCATGGACTCGGTGACGGGTGAAGAGAGCCTCCAGGCCCACCTGCTCACCCAGTTGCGCGCCACGGTGGAGGACCCGGAAGACCTTCTGGCCGGGGAGACGATTATTCTGGCATTGGATGATGACGGGTATTTCCGCGGCAGTGTTCAGGCCCTCGCATCCGAGGTCAACGCTTCTCCCGAGCGCCTTCAGCGCATGCTGGCGCTGGTAAAAACCTTTGACCCGGGCGGGGTCGGGGCGGCCGATTTGCGCGAGTGTCTGCTCTTGCAGATTGATGCCGAGTTTCCCGGGGAGAGCGAATTGCGGCTTCTGGTTGCGTCGCACCTGGAGGACTTGGGAAACAGGCGAATTCCGCTGATTGCGCGGGCGTTGCGGATTTCCGAGAAGAAGGCCGAACTGCTCGCCGAGCGTGTGGCCATGCTGGAACCGCGGCCGGGCCGCCGTTTTTCCACAGGGCCCAGTCTGGCGGTGACCCCGGAGGTGATCATTCAGGAAGTGCCCGACGAGCGACGTGTCGAGGGTGGTTCCCGCTTTGAGGTGGTTCCCGCGTCAGACCGTCAGTTTCATGTTCGGTGGAACGATGAATACGCCCACTTTCTGGACAAATCCGCCCCGGCAGACCGCACTGTGCGGTCTTTCCTTGAGGAAAAACGAAGGGCCGGCGAGGCGCTTCTCAAGAACCTGACCCGTCGTGAACAGACGCTTGTGAAGGCTGCGGAGGTAATTGCCGAGACCCAGGAGGAGTTCCTGGAGAAGGGCGAAATGTATCTTAAGCCCTTGCGGCTCAAGGATATTGCAGAGCGGGTCGGTGCCCACGAGTCCACCATGTCGCGCGCGGTTAGCGGAAAATTCATCCAGACGCCGCAGGGCGTGATCGAAATGAAGAAGTTCTTTTCCACCGGGTTGGCAACGACCGACGGTGAGGAACAGTCTGCCCGCGCGGTGCAGGCGCAGATACGGCAGATGATCGAAGCGGAGGACAACCACAAGCCGCTCAGCGACCAGGCCATTGCAGACCGGCTGCGCAAAGAAGGTGTCGAAATTGCGCGGCGCACCGTTGCCAAGTACCGCGAGGAGATGGATATTCCCACCAGCGGGCGGCGGCGCCATTTTGGAAAATAGGAGAAACGGGCCATGTTGGTACACAGCGTTTTTTTCTGGCTGCGGGATGATATTGACGACGAAAGAAGGCAGGCTTTTCGGAACGGGCTTGAGTCACTCCGGGGCATTCCCGTGATTCGCGGCATGTATGCGGGGGTCCCGGCCGCCGCGCCGGCCCGTCCGGTGCTGGTAACGGATTATGATTTTGCCCTTACGGTGATTATGGACGACATGCAGGCCCATGACGTTTACCAGGGGCATTCTCTGCATCTGGAGTTTCTGCGGCAGTTTTCGGGCTACTGGACCCGGGTGCAGATATACGACGCGGCCTGAGACGGGGGGGCCGTGTCAGAGGTCCTTCTTTTTCCACACAAACAGCACGGCAATTGCCGATGTTGCGGCCATGGCCATGATGATCCAAAAACGGGCGGGTCCCGTCGGAAGCGGAAGGTCCACGTTCATCGAAAAGGCGCTCACCACAAATGTGGGCAGCATGATCGCAATGGTGATCAGGGTGAGGGTCTTCATGAGCACGTTGAGGTTGTTGCTCACAATCGAAACCCGGGCGTCCATCATGCTGCTCAAAACGTTGGAATATATTTCGGCCAGTTTGAAGCACTGGTCGTTCTCGACGCCGATGTCGTCGAGCAGTTCCGTCTGTTCCACGGACAGACCGACGCGGGCGGCGTTGTTCTTGAGCTTGGAAATGAACACGCCGTTGGTGTGGATCGCGTTCAGGTAGTAGACCAGGCTCTTTCCCAGCGAAAAGAGATTGATGAGGTACTTGTTCTGCATCGACGCATTGATCTTGTCCTCCAGTTCGTCGGAGATCATGCGGATGACTTTCAAGTGTTCCAGGAAGTGGTAGATGGTCCGGTAGATGAGCCGCAGCGCCAAATCCAGCGGAGTATGGGCGCCGGTGATGGGCCGGTCGCCCACAAAGGGGTCGGTGTCTTTTGCCACGATAATCAGGCGGTCCTTGAACAGGAACATGCCCAGCGAATTCACATTGAAATCATACTCGTCCGAACCGGAGTAGTTTCTCGGGCGTTTGAGGATCATGGCCATGTGCTGCGGTTCAAACTCAAGCCGCGGCAGTTCGTCGGGGTCAAGCGCGGAAGTGAGCGTGTGCTCGTCGAGCTTCAGGCTGTCAACAAGCTCGCGCTTTTCTTCAGTGGTGGGGTCGAGATAGACAATGACACTGTCTTCGGCGCCTTCGCCCGGCGCCACACGCCCGTTTCGGAGGACATACGTTTTCTGCATTTCGGTTCCTCCCACGCGGCGGAGCGGGACGCGGGCGGGCGTCTTGCGCCAGTGCGCGATGATGCCGTGGATGGGGGTTTGGCCGCAAACTTGCGGGTTCCAACCCGGACCTGATGACGGCCAATCGAATCGGTTGGAGTATAGTATGCAGCGGGACGCGTCTGCAATGTTTATCCCCCCGAAGGGCGGGTTCGCAGGCGGGCCCGGCAAGGGACAAGAAGCATGGCTGTGAATGAAGAAGGAAGCCCCCATCCCTCCCCCATGGATGTCATGGGAAACGCGGGTGTGCGGTTGCGCGTGTGGGATTACGGAGGCAGCGGCCCTCCCCTGCTCTTCTGTCATTGCGCCGGCACAATGGGACGCATCTGGGACCCGGTAATCGGGGGACTTTCAGGCAATGCCCGGATATTCTCCATGGACCTTCGGGGGCACGGGGATTCGGACAAGCCGCAGGGTGCGGAGTATTACCGATGGGAGCGCATGGGTGCGGATGTGGCTGCGGTCGCGGAATATCTGGGTTTGAACGGCAGCGCGGCGGCCGTGGGACACTCCGGCGGCGGGGTTGCGGTGACGCTTGCCCAGTTGGCGCATCCCGGACTTTTCGCGAAGATCGTTCTTGTCGATGCGATTGTCGCCCCGGCCTCATTCTTTCCCGCGGTCAATCCGATGGCCGCCCTGGCGCGACGCAGAAAAGGAAACTTTCCTTCGCGCGGTGCTGTTCGTGAACGGCTCGGCGGCAAACTCCCCTATAACGCATGGTCGGCTGCTGCGTTTGATGCGTATGTCACCCATGGATTTTTCGAGATGCCCGACGGTACGGTTCAAATCAAATGCCCCGGTCCAATTGAGGCGCGCTTCTACGAGGCCGGGCCCACGGAATATGTTCTGGAACGCATGGGGTCTCTGGCTGTGCCCGTGCTGTTTATGACGGGGACGGAGAGCTACATGCTGGAGCATGTCCGGGAGCAGCATCGCAGAACGGCGGGATCACGGCTGGAGATTCTTGGAGGCGCGGGCCACTTCATTCCCCAGGAACGGCCCGCGCAGACGGCGGACCTGATCGGCGCGTGGTTGCGCTGAACGGCGTGACGGCGTGCGGGTTATTTTTCAACGAGAAAATCGCCCAGTATGAGCGCGTCCAACCCACAG
>CAZOMH010000019.1:0-19504 GCA_964580415.1 uncultured Nitrospirales bacterium | reverse complement strand
GATCAGCAGCAGCCGCAGGGCGGTCAGCGGGGACATTACACCCAAAGGCGTGCCGGCCAATTTGGCTTGGATGGGCACAAGCCTCTCTGCCAGTGAGGCCGCCGGTGCTGCGACGGGCGCCACTATGTAGAGCAAGCCGAGTGCCGCGACGCAAAGGGCGGAAAGCAGGCAGAACCCAATTCTTGCCGGATGGGCGGGCAGGAAAATACTCGCCGACAGGGATAGACTCAGCAACAGCACCGCAACAGCCGTGGACGGCGGCATGGGAATGTAATCAGGCCCCAGCGTGATGAGAAGCCAATGGCCGCTCGCCCACGCCAGAAGCGCAAGCAATGCCAAAGCGCCCGCCGCACCAACGCAGAGACCTGCGGCAAGACGAATTGCCCGTTCGTATGGCGTGTCTGGCGTCATGTTATAAACCGTCCGCCTGCCCGTTGTACACGCATATACCCAGAATACAGGACCATTACCCCACTGAGGCTTTGACTGAATCCCTTTGCATAAAACTATCGCAATGGTCGGACGCTGTCAAAATACTCAGGCCTATGCATCAGTATACTCCTGACAGCAGCTTTTGGCTAGAACTATTCACAACTTTCGTGCCTGTCGTATCGACCGGCGGCTCAGCCCCCCCAGGGGCAAAGATAATTGTGGCAAATTCTCCGCCATTTCTTCCGCCAGACTACGGCCTTCTTGTGTAACATGCTTTGGCATAGCAGCTTATAGGATACTCCCAGCGATTACCTTATCGTCCATCCATGCACGCAACCCATTCCAATGTCCAGAAACAGGACAGCATCTGTCCAGATTCTGGACGAGTCCGACGCAATAGAGAATAACTTAACTAAGATAATCCCGTAATTCAACATAGTCAATGCAATCAACGATAAGGAGGTTTCCAGCCGGTGGTCTCGGGCTAATTTGTCTCATGCGCCGGCGTTATTCAGCATCGCCAGGGAATCGGTGTCCAGCACCAGCGTGACCGATTGGAGTAATGTCTCCAGTTGGTCAAGATTCGTCGCGCTGACTATGGGCGCGGTCACGCTTGGCCGCGCCATCAGCCACGCCAGCGCCACGCTGGCCGGGGTGGTGTTATGGGCCGCCGCCACCTTGTCCAATGCGTCAAGGATGTGAAATCCCCGCGGGGTGAGGTATTTCTTGATACCCTTGCCCCGGGCGCTCTTGGCAAGGTCGGTTTCGCTTCGGTATTTTCCGCTGAGAAATCCGCTTGCCAGGGAATAGTAAGTAATGACACCGAGTCCCTTTTCCAAACACAAAGCCTCCACACCCGATTCATAGGCTTCGCGGTCGAACAGGTTGTACTCCGGTTGCAGGGTTTCGTAGCGGGGAAATCCGTTTGCCTCGCTGACCAAAAGCGCTTCAGCCAAACGCGGAGCGGAGTAATTTGACGCGCCTATGGCGCGGACCTTGCCCTGCTTGATCAACCGGGCATAGGTCTCCAGCGTTTCCTCAAGCGGCGTTTCGGGGTCGTCCATGTGGGATTGATAAAGGTCTATATGGTCTGTTTGCAGGCGCTTGAGCGAATCCTCCACGGCTCGGACGATGTATTTTGGCGACAGTCCCTTCTTGTCTCCGCCCATGTCCATGCCCACTTTGGTTGCCAGTACCACGGCATCGCGTCTGCCGCTTTGTTTGAACCAATTTCCAATAATGGTTTCCGACTCTCCCCCCGAATTGCCCGGGACCCACCGCGAATACATGTCGGCGGTATCCACCAGGCTGAATCCGGCCGAAACAAATCTGTCCAGAAGCTGGAATGCCGTCGCCTCGTCCACGGTCCACCCAAACACGTTCCCTCCAAAGGCGAGCGGTGCCGCCTCCAATCCTGAATTGCCCAGTCTTCGCTTTATCATGTGCGTCTTCTCCAAAGTTTGCCCGGCACTTCTTCCCGGCCATGTAATGAAACAAACAAGAAGCGTGAAAATGTCCCGGGAAGGCAGTTTCGTCTCCTGGTCCCGGGAGAGATGCGATTCCTTGGTTATGGGGACGGATACGGGGAGTGCCCACGGACCGCCGCTCCGGACCACAGAAGGGGGCTTGACACTGCCGCGCAAGTCATGCACAATTCGGCACGGGAAGGGCCGTCCACAGGTTAACCGGGTTGAGGGTTGAGGCGCCCTGGCGGACGCCCGTCCGTCGGAGAACGAAGGAAAATTCGCGGGTGCGTATTCTTGAGCCGATCAACCGCCGATTCCAAGGAAGTGAACACTTGCGTTGCGAGGCGGAGGGGGGGCGTACGGCTTTCCCGCAACGGTTCTATTCCCTGGACGTGCTCAGAGGTCTGGCGGCATTGGCTGTCGCAATCTCGCACTGGCGCCATTTCTTCTACACCGGAACGGAGCCGGTAGGGTTCAACAGGGAGTTGCAGCCGTTTTATGCCCTGCTCAAGCCGCTCTACACGGGCGGCGGGCTGGCAGTGGATTTGTTCTTTTGCCTGTCGGGTTTTGTGTTCTTTTGGCTGTATTCCGAAAGCATTGGCGGACGCCGGCTGTCGCTGAGAGAATTTGTCGTGTGCCGTTTTTCGCGGCTCTACCCGCTTCACTTCCTTACCCTGCTCTTCGTTGCCGCGGGCCAGCAATTGTTCCTGTGGCGCTGCGGCTCCTACTTTGTGTATTCCCACAATGACTTCAAGCACTTTTGTCTTCAACTGGTATTCGCTTCGAACTGGGGGACTGCCAGGCATGACTGGTCCTTTAACGGTCCCGTGTGGTCCGTCTCTGTGGAGGTCTTTCTCTACGCGGTCTTTTTTGCCGTCTGCACGTGCAACCTGCGCCGCTGGTGGCATCTGGCAATCCTCTCGTGTTTGGGAATTGCCTTGAACACCCCTGTGGGCGACGGTATGTTTTCCTTCTTTTCCGGCGGCATCGCATTTCACGTCTTTGCCGGTACTTGGCGCAGCGGTCCCTCCCGCGCCAAACTGAGATATCTAGCCGCGCTCACGGCCCTCATGTGGGTGGTCATTCCGGTGAACCGTGTCTACGATGCGCTGTACTCGGCTTATTATGCGTACATTTGGAACGAGCATCTGGATGTGCATGGAAAAGATGTTGTCGGCCATGTGCTGCACATGGTGTCCGGGCTTTCCTTCGGGGCGGTTCTCTTCCCGCTGACCATTGTGACACTGGCGCTGTGGGAGGCGCGGCGGGGAACATTGGGGAGGCGCGCGGCCTTCTTGGGTGATATCAGCTACTCGACTTACCTCCTGCATTTCCCTTTGCAGATGACATTTGCCTTGATTACCTTGTCCCTTGGCGTGCAGAACGCCTTCTTCTATTCACCACTGGCCTTGTTTCTGTTCTTTGGCACACTCATTCCCCTTTCTTTATGCAGTTACCGGTTTATGGAAAGGCCCTGCCAGGCGGTGATTCGCGCGCGGCTGGGCGGGGGCAAATGAGAACCGCACCGGACGGCGACATGCGAAGAGATCAGAAGCGTCCCGCCCCTGCCGCAACAGGGGCTTGTCACGATCCCCGGGCGCATGGCCAAATCATGCGATTCCGGAACTGGAACCGGTCGGGCAAGCCTCTTTCGTCCGCAGGCCCGTTTGGGAAAAGAACATAGAGTTCATGTCCGGCACCGGAGAAATCTTCGTTTGGGGTTTTGTTTTTCCCCGCCGGTGCTCTATCATTACGGGGCCAGAGGTATCCCGTTCCCGGCAGAGCACGTTGCACGCAGAGGATCAGATGAATCCGTATCGTTCCACACAGCTGTTTCAATTCCACCCGTTGCCCGTCCTTTGGGCCGTTTGCTGCGGTTTTAGCCTTGTCCTGACGGGATGGGCGGGCGCGCAACCTGCCGGTGCGGCGCCGAAGGCGTTGAGCGTTCAACTCCGGGAACTGACCCCGTCCCACCTTGCTCCGGCCACGGGAGCGCTGCTTCCGGCAGGCGAGGACGCGGGACCGGTGCGGCTCATCGGTGTGGATTTGCTGCAGAACGGCAGTCCGTTGGGCGGTGATTGTCCCAAACTGGACGGTAATATTCCCCTTGAGGTGGTGGCTTATTGGTGTCCGGCGGCGGTCATTTCGGGCCGTGTGCCCATGACCATTCGGTTCTGGTCGCAGGACTATATGATTGGCCGCGGCGAGGACCTGCTCATAGGTCCCACACCGGGTGAACCCGCCTGGGAACCGGGGGGCGTGTACCGCCAAAAGCACACGGTCGGCCTGCCCCAAATTGCGGGTGCCATCAACGGGAAAGTTCATCTGTCCATCCATTTGGCCGCCGGGGCAAGCGGCGGACAGGAATCGCCCGCGCTGCAGCAGCTTGACCTGCTGGTTACGCCGCGCATCGGCGGCGCGCGCATCTCGAAGACTATTTTGGGCGCGAAATTGGAACGCGGCGCCGAGCCGCTCTCGCGAAGTTTTCGGCTCGGGCGGGATGCCTCCGTGACGCTGCCCGTCGGGGTGCGGGGCCGGGCCATAAAGGGCATCGTGGTAATTTCGTCTTTCGCCTATGGAACCGTTGCCCAGGACAAGCCGGTGGTGGAGGTGGGTGTCAACGACGGGAGCGCGGCCCCGCGAAACCTGTCGCTTCTAAGCGGCGTGCATACGGCACGCAGCGATTACGATTACTATGCGCCCGGCGCGGTCAACCACGCCAAACCGCCCATTGTCGAGTCGCTGGATGCGGACTACCTTGATGCCTCCGGCGCCCCATTCCGCCGCCATCGCTATCTGGGTTCGCTTGCGCTGGAGCCGCCCGTTCAGAATCTTGAATCGCTCACATTTCATGTGGCGGCCGATGTTGTTGTGGACGTGTTTGAAGTGGCACTGCTCTATGCGGACCCGGCCGCTCCCGCACAGCAGCCGAGCACAGCACCCGCACCGGCACCCGCGGGTGATCCGGCCCCGGCTGCGGCACCGTCTTCTTTACCGGAAACACCGTCTTCTGCGGCGCCGTCCGCGGTTCCCGCCGAGGTTGCGCCGGACGCCGCCCCGCCTGTTTCTGTGCCGACCCCTGTTTCGGCGGCAATGCCTGCGCCATGAAAGGCGCGGCATTTCTGGTGTTGGTTTTTCTGGGTGCCTGTGACGCGCTTTGCGCGGAGGCACCGGCACCGGTCTTTCCGGTGCCCGTGCGACCGCTTGGGTTTGAACTCGGCGCGCCGCTGGCCCCGGTTTCCGTGACCGGGTTGGATGTGATTGCACCCGACGGCAGGTCCCTTTCTCCTCCCCTTCGGCTGCGCGAGGACGGAACCTATATCCTCAGGTTGTTTGTCAAATACGCGGACGCTTCGGGCAGTCAACCTGTGACGCTGTCGGCAGCACTTGATTCGGGCGGCCCCGTTCGGGAAACGGCCTCCCCGACGCTGGACCGCACACCCGCCGGGACGGTTCAAACACTGGAATTGCCGTTGCGTTTTGAACCCGCCCAGGGTTCGGGGGAATCGGAATTGCGCATTGGCGCGACGCGAAGCGGCGAGACACCGCCCGGAGCGGTCCGCTTCTGGCCGTTGGCGGTGCTGCCCGTCTTCGTGGAACCCGTACCGGCCCCCTGTGCGCTCGATGCGCACCGGGTCAAAGAGGTGTTTGGGGACAGGGCCGTGCTGTTGGACGCCCGGTTCCGGCTGGGCAAGGGAGCGTTCCTCGAACTGCCCGTCCCTCCGGCGCTGGCGGGTGTCGCCATTCGGGCGGTTGGTGTCGTTAGTAGTGTGGCTTGGCTGCCCCGGCAGGACCGGGACAAGCCGGGGCTTGTTGTGGCCACGGTTTCGGCACAGTTTTCGGACGGCGAGGATACTGTGCCTTTGCGTCTGGGCGCGGAAACGCTCCAAGTGGACCATGAATCCTTTGGAAAGAGCCGGGCGTCGGCGGACGGGCACACGCGGGTATTTTCCGAATGGACCCAGGGTGAGGCTGAAAAGCGGCAAACCAGGCGCAATTATGCCGCTGTTTGCCCGCTGGGATCATCCCGGCCCGTGCAGCGCATTTTAGTCAAACGCGCAGACACCGCCGCCGTTGTCCAAGTAGACGGCATTTTGCTGGTGCCTGCGGAGTAGTGCCGGAATATGCGCCGTGCGGCGTGCCTGTGCTACGATATACTTGAATTTGTTTCGGTCAGGGTTGCTCATTTTGACCGGAACGAGAATCAAAGGAGATGAAATGTTTAGCAACCGTTTCTGGGCCAAGGCGATCCTCTCTCTTGTATTGACGGGAACCTTCACGATTCTGACCGCATGCGGATCGCCCGCGTTTCCTGTGGCGGACGCCGCGAGCAAGGCTCCGGCAGCGGCCAAAACGACCGCTCCTGCAAAAACTCCGGCCGCCAAGCCGACGGACAAGGCGGCGCCCAAACCCGTTCCCCCTGCGCCTGCCGACAAACCGGCGGCCAAGAAGGGCACCCAACTGCTGGCCAACCCCAATTTCAAAGAGTGGGACAAGACAGCGCCGCACCGGTGGACCGCCGAGCCGTCGGACAAGGTGGTCAAGACGGCGGGCAGCGGTCCCAACAGCGTGTATGTGGAACTGAAACCGTCCGGAACGGACAAGCACACGACGCTCCGCCAGCGCATGTCCGGCAACCTTGCCGGGAAGAACCTGACCGTGACGCTGCGCGCCAACGCCCAAGAGGACAAGGTGCTGAGCGCCAAGCTGACCTACGAAACCAAGGCAGGCACCCAGACACTGGTTCTGGACGCCCCCGGCGACGGGTCTTGGAAATCCGTGGTCAAGAACGCGGTGATTCCGGCCGATGCGAAGGCGGGATCGGGCATGGTGACGGTTGTCCTGCGGTCCAATGCCAAGAAATCCGCCGTGGTGGATTATGTGATGGTTGAAGCGAAGTAATTGTTTCCAACGGCCGCAATCTCCGGGCGGCGGCATATGCCGCCGTCCGGTTTTTATTTTTGCGGGGGGAATCCCGACCATGTCCAAACCGGTACGCATTGCCTATATCGCCCCGCAGATCGGGGCGCTCAGCACCACCTTTGTCTATCGCGACATTGAGGGACTGCGTGTCCAGGGTATGGAAGTGACGGTGTTTTCCGTGCAGCGTCCCGATGAAACCGTGCTTTCCGCAGAGGCCATGCCCTTCATCAAGGAGACGCAGTACCTGTATGACCATGGCGCAGCCGCGTTTGCGGCCGCGGCAGTGCGCCAGTTTTTTCGCAGGCCTGTCCGCTTTATGCGCGCACTGGGCGCGTGCCTTCACGACGTTGTCCTTGCGGAAACGCCGCGCGCGGTGGACCGCCCCAAGTTTGTGTGGCACTTTCTGGCCGGATGCCTGCTGGCGGAACGGCTCGATGCCGCCGGCGCCCGGCACATTCACTGCAATTTTGCGCACACCCCCGCCGGCATTGCCATGTACGCCGCCCTGTTGTGCGGCATTCCCTTCAGCTTTCTGTGCCATGCCCATGACATTTTCGTGCATGCCACCGCGATGCGTGAAAAGGTGGCCCGGTCTGCCTTTGGCATGTGCAGTTCGCGCTTTAATCTGCGGTTTTTGGCGGATGTGAAGGGCTGTGACGAGACCAAACTGGATGTGATGCGCACGGGGCTGGACCTGCGCCGCTTTGTCCTCCGCGCCCCCAAGCCCTTTTCAAAACCCTTTCAGTTTCTCTCGGTGGGACGGCTGGTGGAGAAGAAGGGATTCCCGGTGTTTTTCGACGCGCTGGGGCTGCTCGCGCAGCGGGGCCGCGATTTTCGGGCCGATGTCGTGGGCGGCGGACCGATGGAACAGGGGTTGCGCGAGCATGTGAACTATGTCGGACTGGCGGACCGGGTCACGCTTACCGGACCCCTTCCCCAGGAACAGGTGCGCCTCCACTATGACGAAGCGGATGCCTTTGTGCTTGCCTGTCTGGAAGCGGGCAACCGCGACATGGACGGCACGCCGATTGTGCTTATTGAGGCGATGGCGCTGGGCGTGCCCGTCATCAGCACGACCGTATCGGGCAATCCCGAACTGATCAGCAACGGCGGTTCGGGCCTGCTGGTCACTCCCGGTGATGCGGAAGCCCTGGCCGCCGCCATGGAGCAGCTCATGGACAATCCGGAACTGGCGCGAAACCTTGCCGAGAGCGCCCGCCGGACCATTGAATGGGGTTTTGACCTTGATTCCAATATTGCACGCCTGGTAAAGGCCATTGTGAAGGCGGTGGACGGGCAGTAATTCGCGTTCCGGTTATTTTGGTATGACCAATGCAGCCATATCCCCCAAAGTGCTTGGATTATTTTGCCTTTTTCGTATAGAATGGCCCCATGACTCCGTTCAATAATTCCTCAGAACCGGGCAGCACCCGGACACACCAAATTGCCGATCTGCTGGCGCGGCGCATTCTTGACGGCCGGTACAAGGTGGGAGACCGCCTGCCCACGGAACGGGAACTGGCCGCGGAATTCGGCACGAACCGCAATGCCGTCCGGGAGGCCGTCAAACGGCTGGAAGGCGTCGGGATGATTCGCGCGCGCCAGGGGTCGGGTATTTACGTGGAGGAGCTGGAACTGAGCGGGGGCGTCAAGCTGCTGGACGTGCTGGTCATTCACGAGGACGGTTCGGTGAACCGTGAATTCCTGCATGATGCCCTGGAGTTTCGCGGCAATGTGATGCGGATGATTGTGCGCGCGGCCGCGGTGCGCCGCACGGAGGAGGAACTGGCGGAGATGCGGCGGCTGGCCAGGGAGCGAAGCGACGCCCATGACGATATCCCGCGTCTGCGCGAGATTACGCGGAATCTGCTGCGTCTGATGGCCGAGGCCGCGCACAACCGGGTGTATCTTTTCGTGCTGAACACGACATCCCGCGCGCAACTGCAATTGTGGGACGCGATTGACATGCCCCTGGTGGGTTTTGTCCGGCTGCAGCGGGCCGTGGAACAGATTGTGGAGGCGACGGCTGATCGTGACGCGGCCACCGCCGAACTGGCAATAGTGCGGCTTATGGAAGATATCCACCGGACCATTTTCGGTTCGGTGGACCCCGTAACATCGATGCCGTTTGCCACGCTGCCCGAGCCGACCGCATAGATATACGCCAAGTCAGAGGAAGTATCCATGGCCGATTCGAAGACCTTCTGCGTGCAGCGCCGTGTTGTGGCGCACAAAACCGTTGAATCGTGGATGGACACGCCGCATGTTTCCGTGCTTTACGAGTTGGACGCCTCGGCGCTGACCGCCCTTGTCCGCGCCTGCGGCGGCGATCCGAAATATGACGGAGTGCGGGTGACGCTCAATTCGGTGCTGCTCAAGGCCATCGCCGCCGCGCTGTCCAAGTCCCCCGAAATGAACGGGTATATCTGGTACGACCGGCACGCCAGCGTCGGCAGGGTGACTTCCGTGGAGGCCGTGCATATCGCCATTCCCCTGCGCATGGCCGACGGTCGCATGGTCACGCCGATTTTGCGCGGCGTGGACAAACGCTCCCTGCGCGAGGTCTGCACGGGGGTGGAAGATATCCGCCGCCGCCTTGCAGGGACGGATTTGGACTGCCTGCTGCTGGAAGCCGGGCTGGAGGACACCTGGCAGCGGCTGCGCCGCGGCCAGTTCCTGACCGTGCTGCGGCGGCTGTACAGCAATTTCATCGGCCCCCACCGCCTGGGGAGGCCCACGATGGCCGAACGGCGCGCACACAAACGCATCCCCGCGACGGAACGCCTGGTTCCCGCCGACCTGGTTGACGCCACCACGCTGGTGTCCAATGTGGGCAGTTCCGTGCCCGGTCTGCGCGTGCGGCTGAGCATGCTCATGATCATTTCACCCAACACCACCGCCATCAGCCTCGGCGCCAGCCAGCCCGCGCCGGTCGCCGTTCCCGACGGCAACGGCGGATATCGTGTCGAGATTCGGCCGATGCTTCCCGTAACGGTTTGTTTCGATCACCGGGCCATGGATTTCGAACATGTCACCGGATTTCTGAAGGAACTCGACCGGATCGCCGCCAATCCTTCGGAACTGGCGGATTGAACGCGGATCAATCCGCGACGCATTGAGACAGCCATTCTTCATCGGCATAATGGTCCGCATTGCGCGCCAAGCGGCGCGCGGGCCGGGTATGGGAACGCAAACAGGGAGAGTCAAGATGGGCAAGGCGGGCGTTTTGGTTTTCGGTCTGGCCACCGCGGTGTTTTCCATGGCCGCGCATGCCGCCGCGAACGGGGTGACCATTGACACGGGCAGGACGGGGGAACCCATCTCTCCGTATATTTACGGACAGTTTATTGAGCATTTGGGCCGGTGCATTTACGGGGGTATTTGGGCCGAGATGCTGGAGGACCGCAAGTTCTTTTTCCCCGTAAACGGGGAGAAGCCCGGCTGGGACATGCATGCCGGCAAGAAGGTTTCCTACGAAGGCGAGGGGGTGCCCTACGAAATCCTGGTCGCATCGCCATGGCAGCCCATCGGACCCAAGTCCGCCGTGGCCATGGACAAGAATTCGCCTTATGCGGGCGAACATACGCCGGTAATCACGCTGGACGGTTCCTCCGGGGCGCGGGGCATCTGCCATCCCCGGCTGGGATTCGTGAAGGGCAAAGAATACACCGGGTATATCGTGCTGAAGGCGACGGCGGGCGTAAAGAAGGTGGAGGTGGCGCTTGCTGCAGGCACAGGCCAGGACGCCCAGTCGGAGGTCACGCTTCCCGCACTGCAGGAGTCTTACCAGAAGTATCCGCTCGTGTTCACCGCGGGCGGTGACACGAGCGACGGTCGGCTGGAGATCCGCTGCCAGGGCAGCGGAAACGTTTGGATTGGCACCGTGTCCCTGATGCCCGCGGACAATGTCGAGGGCTTCCGCAAGGACACGCTCGCGCTGCTGCGCGAACTGAATTCACCCATCTACCGTTGGCCGGGTGGGAACTTCGTCAGCGGCTACAACTGGCGCGACGGCGTGGGCGGGCGCGACAAGCGCCCGCCGCGAAAGAACCCCGCATGGACCGGCATCGAGCACAACGATGTCGGCATTCACGAGTACATGCGCTTCTGCGAACTGGTGAATACGGAGCCGTTCGTGTCGCTGAACACGGGCCTCGGCGATGCGGCCTCGGCCGCGGCGGAAGTGCAGTATATCGTTGGCGCGGCCGACACGCCCGAAGGGGCGAAACGCGCGGCGGACGGCCATCCGGAACCGTGGAAGGCGGGCTGGTGGGCCGTGGGCAACGAGATGTACGGCGACTGGCAGTTGGGCCATATCCCGCTGGAAGAGTATGTGAAGAAGCACAACGCCGTGGTGGACGCCATACGCCAGGTATTGCCCGACGCAAAATGCGTGGGCGTGGGCGCGGCCGGCCCGTGGAGCAAGGCGATGCTGACCGAATGCGCCGATCATATGGGCCTGCTCAGCGAGCACCTGTACTGGCAGAAGAAGGACGACGTGATCAAACATGCCGCCGTGCCGGTGGAGCAAATCCAAAAGCTGGCCGACACGCACCGCGGCTACCGCAGGGACCTCGCGCCGCTGAAGGACAAGAACATCCGCGTTGCGCTGGACGAGTGGAATTACTGGTACGGGCCGAACATCTACGGCGAACTGGGCGTGCGCTACTTCATGCGCGACGCGCTGGGCACCGCGGCGGCGCTGCACACCATGTTCCGCAACAGCGACATTTTCTTCATGGCCAACTACGCGCAGACGGTCAACGTCATCGGCGCGATCAAGACCACCCAGACCGATGCGTTCCTGGAGAGCACGGGACAGGTGCTGAAGCTGTACCGGAAAGAGTTCGGGCAGATTCCGGTAACGGTCAAGAATGACATCAAGGGGGTGGACATTGCCGCGGCGTGGACGGCAGACCGCAAGGCCATTACCCTGGGCGTGATGAACGCGGAAGACAGGGACGTGAAGTTCGCATTGAAACTTGAAGGCCAGCCGCTTCCGAAGCGGGCCACGGGATGGGTCATTCAGAACAATGACGCCGAGGCGCACAACGACGAGGGCCACAAGGACCGCGTGGCCATCCGGGAAACAACCGCCGACCTGACGTCGGGAAGTGTCACGGTGAAACCGTACAGCATCACACTGCTGCGGCTGGAATACTGAGGGTCCGCGAGTTGTCTTTTGGCCGCACTTTGCCCCTTGGACAAATGCCCGAAACGCGGGAAGTCACCGTGCGCTGAAAAACCGGGCGCCCGCCACAAGGGCGGGCGCCGCAAAACAACTGCCGGGTACGGGGGTGGTTGCGTCTATTCGACCGTCAATTCTTTCGTCGATTCCAGATTCTTCAGCAGGTCATCCTTCTTGAACCACGTCGGTTTGAACTTGCGCTGCGAGTAGAGCTTTTCCGACTGGTCCACATGGTGGGGCGAATTGGGGTCGGCGCTCTGCCCCCAGACCACCACACTGTACGAGTCGATGCCGCTCTTGTTCAGGAACGAGAGCAGGATGGTGCTGGAACCTTTGCGCGCGATAAATTTGCCGGCGTCATTCGGCTTGTCGCTTGTGCCGGTGACCATAGGCGTCTGGGTGTAGTCCTTTTTGTCCCGGCTGCCGAAGTCCGCGCCGTCGCATGCGAAGAACTTGCCGTCGCGTCCGACCAGCGTGATATCGCCCCACTTCAGGTCGAGCGTGCCGTAGCGGGTTTTCATTTCGGCGAGCGTTTCTTCCAGCGCGTCGAGCATCTTGATCTGATCTTCCCTGCCCAGCGGCCTGCCTTCGGCGATTGCGGCCGTGTCAATCAGGCTTTCGCATTTGAGCCGCCAGAAGCGCACGACCGGCGCGGCAACACTGTCCTTGGTGAAGTCGCCGTTCCAGGCGAGAATATCGGCCGCCGCCTTGGCAAAGTCGGGATTGGCCATGTAGTCTTTCTTCTTGCCGTTCTTTGCTTTTTCGCCGTTCTTTGCCTTTTCTCCCGTTTTGGCCTTTGCGGTTCCCTTGGTCTTGGTTGTCTTGGCGGCTTTCGTGTCGCCTGTGGTGACCCGGTTTGCGAACGCGGCGGCCTTTTCGGCCACGACCTCTTCCGCGGTGTCCGTTGTGACGGCCTTGCCGGTCGTTGCCTTGGCTTTGGCTTTGGCCTTGGCCGGTTTCTTTGCTTTTTCGCCGGGCTTCTTCTTTTCGACAGCCGGTTTTTCCTTGGCCGCTCCGCCCACGGTGTCAATTGCGGCCTGGAGCGCGGTCTGCCAGGGCTTGGCCAGAAGGTCATGCACGTCGAGCGTGTAGGCCATGGCCTCTTCCCTGGTCACCGAAGTGTCCGCGTCGAGCAGTTCGAGCAGGCGCGCGCCGCGCGGCGACTGCTTGTCCCAGGAAACGTTGTAGATGTAGTCCTTGTACTTGTCGGGCGTCATGATCGAGTCGCGCATCATGTTTGCCGGGCTGCAGTTGCAGTTCTGGAAATAGCCCTGCGCCGGGTCCTTGATCTGGACCAGGTCCTTGAGTTCATGGAAGCCGAGCCAGCGGGTGGCGTCGGTGCCGCCGGGGATGGGCGCGGTCCACTTGACGCCTTCGGGCCGGATGGGCACCGAACCGTTGCGCAGGTACGCGATGTGTCCGTCCGTGTCGGCGAAGGAAATGTTCTGCTCCATGAAGTCAAACATTCCGAGCGCCTGCTGGAACTCGTCGCAGTTTTTCGCCTGCATCATTTTGAGCGACTGTTCAAGCAGTCCCATGGACTCGATGTAACGGCTCGCGCCGCAATAGGCGATGCCCGTGGCCGGGTCCGGGTCTTCCCATACCGGGCCGTAGACGGAGTCGAGGGCGGTTTTCGTGACCGGGTCGCCGCCGCGCACGTTGATGGTGTAGGTGCGCGTTCCGAAGTCCTTCCAGGCACCGTTGTACTGGTACTGCAGGGGGTTGGCCGGGTTGAGCTTGACCATGTAGACGTCGGAGGTGTCGGGGCCGCCGGTGGTGCAGGCCCATGCCACATTTCCGGAATGGCCCAGCACCGGCAACGGGGAGCCGACCAGCCAATAACCGCACATGTCCGTGCCCGCCGCATGCATGCGGCCTTCATAGAACACGGCCATGCCTTCCCAGGTGAGATGCGGGTCGGTCATGAGGATGGCCGAACCGTCCGCGGAGCGCGACGGCGCGACGGCATAGGAGTTTGAGCTGAAAGGCGGCGCGTCTTTCTTGTGGTCCACCTTGTCCTGAATCACGTCCAGGGGCCAGTTGAAGATCATGGTGCGTCCCACGGCGAGGCACTGCCATCCGTGCAGTTCCAGCGCATAGGGGGAGGTCTTGTCGGGATGTTCCTTCAGGAACGCCTGCACGCCGCGCATGAAGCTGTCGCCGAGCGCGCGCACGTCGGGCGGGGCCTGCTTTTCCCAATAGGCCCTGCACCGGTCCGCATTGGCCACAAGCTGCATCCGCAGGTCCTGTCCCAGGGTGTCCTTGCCGGCGATTTCCGAAAGGGAACCGATTGAGGTGCGGATGTTGAGGTACAGATCGTCCAGACGGTCTTCCGCCTGGGCGTAACCCATGGCATAGGCCGCATCGGGAAGCGTTGCGCCGTAGATGTGCGGAACGCCCCAAGTGTCGCGGTACAGCGTTACCTTGGCAGCCGGCGGCGCGGCGGCGGCCACCTTGGCTGCAAGCGCTTCCTGGACGGGAACGGTCTTCTTGGGTGCCGGCGCCGAGGCCGGCGCGGTTTCCTTGACGGGTGGCGGCGCGGGGGCTTCGGATTTGCCGCAGCCAAGCAGGGCTGTGGACGTGAACAGCAGCAGGGACAGAAGGCGTACAGTGGTTTTCATGATCTCTTTTCCCGGTTGATGGGCAACCCCAATAAGGGCTGCGATAGAAGCATTTTGGCAGATTTCGCGGACGGTAGCAACAGAACGAGTCATTGAACCCGCTTTTGAGACACCATTCAGGCTATGGCGTATTCCTCAAAATGAAGTCAACGACCGGTGCCGGGTCGTCCAGACCGTGTGGATGGTGTTTGAATCCCTTCTTGACAATCAATGTCATTTGGCCACCCAATTTCTCGTAGCGTTCCTTCAAAATTACAGTGTTCTCGTCAAAGGGCACCACTTCATCGGCGTCTCCGCAGATGTGTATAAGCGGTATCTTATTGTCCGCCAATGGTTTAAGGTTGTCCAAGGGGTTCTTGGCATAGGCCAGCGCTTCCGCTTCCGAGGCGAAACCGTAATCCTGGATGAGCTTTTTCCAGTCGTCCGGACTGCCCGGTCCCTTTCCCTTGCCGCCGGGCCAGCTTTTGAAGTCGCAGACCGGGTTGTCGCCAAAGACGCACGCCACCTTGTCGGGATTTGCCGCCGCCCAGTTGTAAACGTACAGTCCGCCGCGGCTTAGCCCCTCCAGCACGGGCTTCTTTGACAAACCGTATTCGTTGGTCAGTTGGCTGTAAAACACGTCCCAATGGGCCATGGCCCCGGGGCAGCCGAACGTGTTGCCCACCTCGATAAACACGAGGTGAAAGCCCTTGGCGACCAGCGCCAGGTCCACCTCGGGATGGTGATCGAAGAATTCGGCGCGCCAAATCCAGGGGTTGCCCGGCGCGGGAGTCTTGGGAAGCACGACAATGGTATTGCAGCCGTCCACGGCGAAATCATGGCGTTCATAACCATGGTAATCGGAAACTGTGCCGGGAAAGGGCGTGGCGGCGAATCCGCCGAAACAAAGGAACAGCATGCATGCGGTGATCAGTGATGCGGCGCGCGTGTTGGATTTGGGAGACATGTGTTATTCATTCCTTTTTGGCGGGGACAGTTCCAGCCTCTTGCCCTTTGACGGTTTGCACCAATTCCTGCTTCCAGTTTCCATGGATATCGCGGAGGCCGCTGGTTGCGGTTGGCGTGTCCTGGTACGCCCATATCCACCACCCCGCAAAGCCGTACTCGGCGCACTTGCGGAAGTGCCAGTTGAGCAGTTCCGGACCGGAATGGTCCGCAGCCGCGACGATGGAACCGCGCACATCGTCATGGCCGGGACCCTTCAGATCGGTGGAGATGATGCGCGCGGCATTTTCCGGGCCCAGTATATCGACAATCTTGTGAAGATAGTCTACTCCATCCGGCGCGGGATCGCAGAAGGGATAGCTGGTCATGACCCAATAGTCCGGAGGCAGCCCAAGGTCGTCCATAATCCATTTTTTGAGATTGGTGAAGGCGGCCAAGCGCTGCATCGGCGTCTTCTTGGACCAGCAAGCGTCGTCGGCGAGGATGGGCAGCATGATCGGCGGGGCCTTGGGCCGTTTGCCTGCGGCGCGAAACACGGGCCAGACTTTCTTGACGAAGGTTTCGGTGGCGGCCAGAATGGCGGGGTTGTTTTCCTGCTCCCACAGGCACGGCTCGGCCGTGCCCAGCGTGTAGTTGCCCATCATGCACCAGAGGGCGATGCTTTCCGGGTGTTTGGCCCGGGCCTCGACCGCCGTGATCATTTCGCGGTACCACATGGCCGACTCGTCCCATGGAGTCTCGTCCGGTTTGGGCCAACAGCCCGAATTGCCAATCTGGTTCTTTGGGTCGACGGAATAGGGCACCCACATGTTGGAGACCAGGTCGAGTTCGGCCGACAGCCCCGCGTCATGGCAGTCATCGACAAAAGCAGCCACGTTGTCCAGATAGGCGGGGTTGGCCCATTCTTCCAACGGCTGATCCGCCCCGGGCGACAGGGCGGGCGTTTTTAGCGAATAGGCAATGCAGACAAAGATATCGGCCAGGTTGATGTCTGCGGCAGACACAAGGTCTTGCAGCGCCGTGCGAACCTGGTCACGGAACCGGGGATAGAAGAGCAGCCAGGGAAAATCGGGCGTGTCCGCCTTGACCAGCGGATTGAAGCAGACGCCGCGAAAGTGCGGCGACACGGGAGCGCTATCCTCCGCGAAAGAACAAATCCCATTCAAGAGCAGCGCCACCAGAAGAACCGCCGGGAGAATGTGGGACAGCCGCCCCCGGCTGTCATTCCCTGGACATTTGCCACAAGCCGACAGCCGGGGGCGGCTGTCCCACATGCTTCTTGTTCCCAAGTTTTGCTTGGGAAAGCATTTGTGTGCGAAGTTGCACGACCCGGCGCCGGGGCATGGCCCCGGCGGCCCTGCGGAAGCGTTGCTTCCGCAGGAAAGCGGTGGCATGGCCCCCGCACTCAAAAGGTGCGCCTGTTTTGGACGCACCATGCCGCTGCGCGCACTGCGCGTTACCCGCGCTTTGCGGTCTTTTTCGCCGGGTGGCTCCTGCGCAGGGCCTGGTCAAGGTCGGCGATGATGTCATCGGCGTCCTCAATGCCCACGGCAAGCCGGATCAGCGTGTCGGTGATGCCGAGGGCGTAGCGTTCCTTGCGGGTCTGGCCGTAGTAGCTCACGATGGCCGGATGGGTGATGAGCGTTTCCACGCCGCCCAGGCTGGGCGCGATGTAGCACAGCTTGAGATGATCGAGAAAACGCTTGGCCGCGGCGAGGTCGCCCTTGATGTCAAAGCTGACCACGCCGCCGAATCCCGTCATCTGTGCTTTGGCGATTTCGTGGTGCGGATGGCTTTCGAGTCCGGGATAGTACACGCGGGCCACGCAGGGATGCGCTTCCAGGAAGCGCGCGGCCTTCATGGCCGTTTCGTTGTGGACCTTCATGCGCAGCGGGAAGGTCTTGAGCCCGCGCAGGAGCAGGTAGCAGCAGTGCGGGTCGATGACGCCGCCCACGGCCTTGTGCAGTCCGCGAATCTCCTCGATGAGTTCCTTGCGGCCCATGACGGCCCCCGCGAGAATGTCGTTGTGCCCCGCCATGTATTTGGTGCAACTGTGCAGTTCCAGGTCAACGCCCCACTCCAGCGGGCGCTGGTTCAGCGGCGTGCTGAAGGTCGCGTCGATCAGCGTGAGCACATTGTGGCGCCTGGCGATCCTGCAAAGCCGGGTCAGATCGAAGATGTTCAGGTAGGGGTTGGTCGGCGATTCGGAAAAGATGAAGCGCGTGTTGGGCCGGATGGCCGCCTCCAACTCCTCATAGTGGCCGAAGGGAACGATGGTGCAGTCCACGCCGAAGCGGTGAATATAGGAACTGCAAAACTCCAGCGTCTTCTTGTAGGCGTCGTCGGTGATGATGATGTGGTTGCCGCTTTTTACCAGCGCCAGGATGGTGGTGGTAATCGCGCTCATGCCCGAGCCGAACACCACGCAGTCCTCCGCGCCGACCAGCGCGGCCATGCGCCGCGCCGCCACCTGCTCGGTCGGGTTGCCGTAGCGGCCGTATTCAAAGCGGGCCTTGCCGTGTTTCGTGTACGCCTCAATCTCTTTCGAGTCCTTGAAGGCGAAAGTCGAGGTTTGCACGATCGGCGTGGTGATCGAGTCGGCGTAGCGAAGGCGGTCTTCGCCCGCGTGAATAGACCGCGTGGCGATGCCCAGTTCCTTGGGGGCGACGGTTTTGGGCTTGCGTGGCATAAGAGGAGGCTTCCTTTCCATGAGGTTCCGCGGGAGTGCCTGTTCCCGGGCAACCGCAGTAACGGCCATTGTAGAACCCGTTCCGGCAAAGTTCAACACCGCATGGATGCGGAAAGGCCCGCGTTACTTGCTGCCGATGGTGAACAGGCAGATTTCGGGGCGGCAGAGGAAACGGACCTGCGGGGCGGGTTTGGGTTCCAGTCCGAGCCCCCGGCAGGTGTAGACCGTCGTGTTGCCCACCTGGTACCGGCCGGACTCGAAACGCTTGCCCGTTTCGGCCAGGGTGATGACGGCGCCCCACAGGGGCAGGCGCACCTGGCCGCCGTGGGTGTGGCCGCACAGGTAGAGGTTTGCACCGTGGGCGGCGGCCTCTTCGGCGAGGTCGGGCGTGTGATGCAGCACGATACGGTAATCCGCGCCTGCCATGGCGTCGTAAACCTTCGTGTGCCGGCCTGACCATGACAGACCGGCCAGCGCAATCGTCCTGCCGCCGTGATGCAGGGTCGCCGTCTCGTTTTCGAGCAAGCGAAGCTGGGGGGCGGCATCGTGCAGGACCCGGGTATTGTCGAATCCGACGCAACCGTAGACCCCCAAGGGCGCGTTGATTTGGGAGAGCACCCGGCTGAGCGATTTGGTGTCCTCGTTGCCCATTTGGTGGATGTCCCCGGTAATGACGATCAGGTCCGGCTTCAACGTTTCGACCTGGCGGAGCATCCATTGTTCCCGGGTGGGGAAATCCTTTTCCAAGTGCAGGTCGGTGAGATGCAGCAGGCGCAACGGCGGGTCAAAGGGTCCGGTCACTGTTTCACGGCTCAGTTGGGGCCAGCGGGGTTCGACCAAACCGCCCCAGGTGAAGATGGCCGTGTAGAGCGCCAAACCGAGGGCGGCGGTTGCGAAGAAGCGTTTCCGCGCGCCGGACAGTTGTTCCGGCGTTTGGTTCAAACGCGACAGTTTCCCAAGGAAATAACACGCCGGAAGCGCCGGGGCCATGAAGGCCAGGGCGAACAGGGCAAAACCCACCGCTTCGTAATGTTCGTTGAGCATGTCCGAATAATAGCAGTTTAGCAGGGTTTTCCGCTCCCCGCGGCATTATTCCCAATGGGCGACATGCACTCGCGCTCTGCCTCAATGTGGAGTTCGGCGGCAACGACGCCGCTTTGGCTGATATCGCGCGTCAGGCGAGCCAAAGCGGTGTCGCCGCTGCGCTTTGCCACCGCAGTCCATATTGCGCCCCTCCCCT
>CAZOMH010000018.1:0-19984 GCA_964580415.1 uncultured Nitrospirales bacterium | reverse complement strand
CGCCTGGGTGCCGGACCGGTCATGCCGGCGCGCCGGCTTGTCCGGCGCGTCGCCAAGCACCCGTCCCTTCGCGAACACCCAATGCGCCGACTGCGATTTCAACTGTTCCACAAACTCGGTTTTGAGTACGGCCTGGGCGTAGGCGGAGTTTTTCATTTTCTCACGGTTCTCGATCAGGCGGCTGCGGCCCGCCTCGAGCAGGGAGGCGGCATCCGGAGCGGGCCGGAAGCCCGTGACGGGGATCGCGTTCGGACCGTTCCAGAATCCATCAAACAGACGGTTGGCATCCTCAACGGCCGGCCCGGCAACCGCGACATCAAGGTCCCTGAAGTTGAATTCCGAATTCCGATCATAGTACGCATCGGCAATGTTCCTTCCGCCGAGCACCGCAAGAACGCCGTCGGCGATGATCATCTTGTTGTGCATGCGGTGGTTCAGCCGCGGCGTGGCGAGATACTCGGCAAGGCGCGCCGGCACGCCCGTGCGCTGCTTCCAGGGGTTGAAGATGCGCAGCTCGATCTGCGGGTGCGCGTCAAATGCGGCAAGCCCGTTCTCAATGCCGTGCGCGCACATGTCATCGACGAGAATCCGAACCCGCACGCCGCGGTCGGCCGCCGCGACGAGCCGGTCCACAATGAAAAGCCCCGTCTCGTCGTCGGTGAAAATGTAATACTGAAGGTCAAGCGTTCGCTCCGCCGCGTCGATCATCGCCACGCGTGCGGCAAAGGCCTCGAGGTTGTCCGGCAGCAGCCGGAATGCACTCGTCTGCGAGTCCTCCGGTGCTCCCTCCGCCCACTTTCGGCCGAGCGTCGTCTCCCCGGACTCGGCCTTGGTCAGCGCGGCACCGGTCGTGCGCGGCGCGTTCCGGTCAAGGGTGACGCACCCGCCGAGCAGCAACGCCGCCATGGCGGCGCACAGCACCAATACCTGCCCAAAACGCGGGGAAAACAACTCGAACCGTCCTCCTTCATGAAAGCGCCGCCAGGCGCAACCGTTCCGTTCAACGGATGGGTACTTTATCACGAACAGGATGCGTGATCACGGAAACGGCAATCGGGGCGGCAGCCCCGGCGGATCAAATCACAACACCCCAAGCATCCCGCCCGTGTGGAGTGCGGCGCGCTCCCGGCGCCGCTCACTTTATCGCGTAGAGGCGGTTCAATGTCGGAACGTACAGCACGCCGTTGGCGGCCGTGGGGGTGCCGTTAATTTCACCGTCGAACTTGGTGGTGAACAGGAGGTTCTTGGTCTTGTCTGCGGCAAAGATCATGAAATTTCCGTCGCGTGCGCCGACGTAGATCCTGCCCTCCGCGGCGAGCGCCGATCCCCAAATGGAATTGCCGACGTCGTGGGTCCAGTACGCCTCGCCCGTGTCGGCGTCCACGCAGTGGAGCTTGCCCTTGCCGTCGGTGACAAACACAAGTCCGTTGACGATGGCGGGTGTGGCGACGCTGTAGCGTTCGAGCGGGTAGAACCAAAGCGCGGCAGTCCCGGTGACATCGCCGGTCTTGGTCGCGTCGATGCATTTGAGCCATGCCATGTATTTGCCCCACCAGATGTCGCCGCCCACGGTCAGGTAGATGCGGTCTTTGTGAAAGACCGGCATGCCCATGATCTCGCTGGGACCTTCCCTGGTGTTCTTGGACCAGTTGCTCACGTTTTCCTTGGGGGCGGTAGGATCACAGTCGAAGCACCACACGCGTTCGAGGGGCTGCGCCGTCTCGGGAAGCTGTTTGGGCAGCGCGCTGAAGGCGTAGCAGACGCCGTCCGGTCCGCCGAAGAAGACCATGCGCCGTCCGCCCACTTCCCCGAGCGACGGCGGCGACCACGTGCAGTGGAAGATGCGGGGACCGATACCCTCGTTGTCCCTCGCGACAAGACGGCCCGTCTTCTTGTCGAGCGCAATAAGGCAGGGTGCCTCCGGGGCGCGCACCTTGAGATGCGTGTTGTCCACGCCGTTGCCCGTGTTGAGGTAGAGGCAGTCGCCGTCCAGGAGGGCCGACACATGCTGCGAATCATGGGGATAGACGCCGACACCCGCGCGCAGGTCGTACAGCCAGATAATGTCCGCATCGGTGGGACCAAGTTCGATGGACGGCTGATCCGCCGGGGTCATATGACGGGCCTCGTCCGTGTAGGGCCCGTCGTTGCCGTTGGCCAGCCCGTTGATATCCAGGCAAACAGCCTCGCTGCGGTTGGTCATGGTGTAGAGCCGGTCGCCCTCGATGGTCGGCTCGGAACAGAGCCCCACGCCCGGCCAATCCAGATAATCGTCACCTCCGGTGCGCGGCACCACGAACTGCCAGACCATGCTTCCGTCCTTCTCGTTCAGGCAAAGCATCGCGCCCCGGTCACCCTTGTGGCGCGGGTCGCGCGGCTCCGAATTGTTCGTGCCGATAAACACCTTGCCGCCGGCAATGATGGGAGAACTGTAGGACCCGCCGCCGAGCGGCGCGGTCCACAGAATATGGTCCCCCGTGGCGGGGTCAAAGGCCGTGGGCAGCCCCGTCTCGCCGGACACCATGTTCCGCGTATGGCGTTCGCCCCACTGCGGCTGGTCCGCCGCAAAGACATCCCACGCCGCGCAAAAAAGCATCGCGGCACACAGCAGCATTCGGACAGTTCTTTCCGGCATGGGACACTCCTTGCAGGGCAGTTCGCGGCACAACAAACCAACTCGCGGGCAACCGGAGCAATCCGACCCGGCGCGGCCAGGGTCGGTGTCATAGTGGCCGCGTCATTGGCGGGAGCACTTCTCCAGATAGGACTTGCAGAGCCCCGCGGCGTCCTCATCCGTCGGCAAAACCCGCACCACCAGCCGGGCCCGGGCCGAAGCGGTCTCGCCCGCCTTGACGTCGCGGCCGAACAGGCACAGGTAAAGCGAGCGGTGGCCCTCGCCCGCATTCGGCGTCATAACGCAGAAGCAGTCTTCCGGCCGCGACATAAGGACTGCGCAAAGGCCGTTGTCCTTGTTGCGGCGGATGCCGAGGGGGGCGGCAAGCTCGTCGCGTATCGCCCAGTCCACCGGGTTCGGTTCAATCTTCCACCGGCCGTCCTGGATGATTTCGACTGCGCGGCGGTCACGCGGAAAGGCCTGCCAAACGCCCGTCTCCTTCGCCGTGGTCTGAAAAAAGGGCACCTTGCCATCCCCGCCCTTCACCTGCACCGTCGAGGCGGGAAAGGCGTCCGCAAAATACGAGGCAAGAAAGGATTCAAAGTCCTTCAGGTCGGAATGGGCCGTGACGGAGGTGGTCAGATCGAGCGTGTCCGGCGCAGCCCACCGGTACACGGCCCCCATTTCAAAGGGACGGCCGTCCGCCGCGGGCCAATGCACCTCCACCGCCCCGTCAGGAAGCACTCTCGCCGTGCTCGGCCACTCCCATGCCCCGTGGCCGTATCGCTTGTTTGCCGTAAACACGCGGTAATGGCTGAAGACCCCGTAATCGTTGCCTTCCATACGGGTTCCCGTCGGCACATGCTCGAACGACAGCAGCCCGATGGACCGGCCGTCGGCGCGCAGCGTTCCCTTGAGAACACCCGTGTTGAACGTGTACGCCCCTTTGTCCGCCTCTTGGAATACAAGACTTGGAATCTGTGCCCGGGCTGCAACCGCGGCGGCGGCCATGATGGCAAAGATGAGCAGGCGCATGGTGTTCCCTTTCATGCCTTCAACCGGTTCCGGTTGGAGTCTTGTATCGTGACCGCCGCTGCAGCGACCCGGCAGTCCGCGGGCTCATGTCCAAAGACGCCGCCGCTTTTCTCCCGGCGCGTCAGTATTTCGCAAGCGCATTGCCCACCATGAACTCGGGCGTAACATCGAAAAGCTGGCGGGTTGTGAACGGTTTTTCCAGATGGCGGGCGGCGGCCGTCGATACCGGCGGGGCGTCAAACGCCGCGGCGACCGTGTAGTACGAAACAGACTCCGCGCGGCGGCCCATGAGATCGAGACAGCGCCCCGCCCATACCTGCGCTTCGGCGCGCAGCAGAAGGTCCCGGTAATCATGCGCCGCGTTTTGCAGCAGCAGCGGAAGCGCCTGCGCATACTCCTTGTCCTTCAGCAGCAGCACCCCCGCCATCCGGGGAAACACGGCTTCCTCAGGCAGGAGTTCCGCCGCGCGGCGCAGATGGAACACGGCGCGGCCGCTGTCGAGATGGTCCATGTGCATGGACCATGCCTCTTCATACTCGTTCATGGCCGCCCGTTCCGTTTCGTTGAATTGGCCGGCACCCGGCAAATCGTCGATTTCGCAGCGATCAATGTCGCCGTCCAGCAGCGCGGACACACGGAAACCGCGGAAACGGTCGGCGTGACATACCGGAAGTTCGCCATGGGCCAGCCACAATGCGTCGTCATCCGGACTGACAACCAGACTCTGGATATTGTGCGGCGCGGCCACGGTGTTGCCCACCAGCAGCTTTCGCTGTTCGAACGGGTCAAGGCAATCGCCCAGAATGCGGGGAACATCGTTTCCCGTCAGGACGCCCCGCCGCTCTTCCAGCATCTCCGCAATACGCTGAAACCGGCCGTATGAATTGGAGCGCCACGGATGGGGACCGACTTCGATGCGCTGCATGTCGCCGGTGGTGTAGTGGTTCGTGCGCACCAGTACGCCGTTTTCGGGACGGACCACCTCGGCATGATGCGCGGAAAACCCGACCACCGCGGCCGTGCGCGCCTTCGTGTCCGTGACAAACAGGGAAACCCCGCAAAGGCGGGGTTTTGCCGTGATGCGTGCGACGGCCTCGTCCAGCGTGCGGCATTGGGAGAGAACGTCATGGACAATCTTGAAGATCGGCATACCCCTGGTGCCCACATCCTTTGGGAAGTTCGTGTGCAGTCCGACAAAAAGTCCGCTTTCGTTGAAGCCCTGGCCGCTGGCGGGAGCGCCGAGGGCGCCCAGCCAGCAGAACCGCTGCCCCCCGTCCGGATGCATCACAATAATCGCCTGATTTGCGTTCCACACACCCCGGCCGAAAAAGTCAAAGTTGCGGCCAATCAGCAGCTTGCCGTCTTTCGTGGCCCCGCCGCACGCGAAGAAACCCGAGCAGGAGGGCGGCGGGGACAACATCGTGAAACTGCGCCCGGCCAGGTAATGAACGATGTCGGGCACAAAGAAAAGACGCTCCGCCGTGGCGGGGTTTTGACCAAAGGCCCGCGAAAGCCCCTCCAAATGGGCACGCATGGCCCCGTCCAGTTCCCCCCGGTTGCGGCGGCGAAACCATCCCTTGAGCAGCCGGGCAATGGGACCCGCGAACGGCGGGAGCGCATGGGCAACCAGTTTCCTGACGATCCCGTCTATGTACCGCGGCACCACGTCCCCGCAAACGGCGGACGCCAGTTCGCCGTGCTGGCGGCCCATATCCGTGTAACTGCCGCGCAGTTGGACAAGGTAAATGCCCTTTCGCCGGAAAAGGGTGCCCCCGGAACGTTCAATGTTCGGCGCACCCTTCGCAAACTCGTTGAGGGCTGGCATGATGGTGTTCCTTGGTTCGGATTGGGACATTCCCGTGGCCGCTATTTCCTGATCGCCCGGTTGTAAAGGTCCCACTGTTCGGACAGTTTATTATCGTCCGCGCCGCCGGGATGAATCCACAGGCGGTAGCGGAGACTGACCTGCCGGTCCTTTGGCATGGAAATCGGCGTGCCGCCGGGGTACAGCGGCTGGAAAAAGTTCAACTGGGGATACTCCCGCCATTCCTGCGGATACTGCGGGCCGTCCGCGGACTGCAGAATGGCAAGACCTGATCGGTCCCTGCCTCCGTCAAACTCGGCCGAGTAGTCCGCCCACGCGCGCACGGGCCGGGCATCCGCCGGATCGGTGTGAAACACAATCTGCTGCCCTTTCGCGGGCGCCATCCGGATGTTAAACCCGCCGTACCCCGCCTCCAGCCGTCCGCAGAATTCCAGGCCTTCAACGAGGGCGGCCAGTTTGATGTCAAAGTCAATCGCGCGGCCCTCCCCCTCTTTGGGATGCACGCGGATGCGCACGGATTCGGCCACGACCGGCGTTTTGTCGTCCCATTTCCAAACGCTTTCGGCGGTGATGACAGCCGAACCCGCCCCGGTGTCAACTTGGGGCTTGCCCGCCGGCCGGGACCAAATACCGCGGACCGCAAACAGATCGCGCACCTCCCCGTTCCATTGAATCGTCGCCCAGGACCAGTTCACGGCCCGGTGGTGGGGATGATCCTTCGGGTAGTCCTCCGTCAGCAATTCACCGTTGAGCCCGTAAAGCGCGCTGACATAGTCCCCGCGCGCGAACTCCCCGCCGGTGCCCTTCGGCACGGCGGTGGCACCGTGGCTGTACCGCAGTACGGGCACGCCGCCCTCGCTGACCTCCACGGCACCGTCGCCCTCAACACACTGGAGGGTCGTGCCCGCAGACGGCCCGGCGGCACCGGCCGCAAGAACACCGGCCAGCAGAATCCCCATCGCCCATGCGCCTGTTTGAATCAGGCGCCGGCCTTTCGAAAATGTCCCCATCGGATTTCCCTTCTCGAAGAACTGAATGTGCATCCGGTCATTTCGGCGGAATCTTGATGGCCCACGCATGGGCGCAGGGCGGGTTGATCCGGGCTTCGGACGGGATCGCCACAACCACTTCCCCGCCTTTCGGCTCGCCGGGGACAAGCGTGCCGAAACCCAGCAGCGCAAGAGTCCCCCTGTTCTCCGCCAGCCCGGCCGGAAGGGAAACCGATTCAGGCAAGACCCCGTTGTCATCCTTGGGCAGGATGATGGCGTATATCGTGCCGTCGCGCTTCTGGGTGAAGACACAGCCGCCCTGCTCATGAGGCGCGATGGGTCGTGTTCCATAGACGGCCTCGCCGTTCAACGCCAGCCATTTGCCCGTCTCTTCGAGCCGCGCGTATACCGTCGGATCAAATTCGCCGTTGGCGTCCGGGCCGATGCCGAGAAGCAGGTTGCCGCCGCGCGCAACAATGGTGCAAAGATGACGGAGCAGCGTGCCCGTGCTCTTGAATTGATCATTGGGCTTCCAGGGCCATGCGGTGCCCATGGTCATGCACGTTTCCCACGGATACGGCAGGAAATGGTCCGGGATTTCCTGTTCCGGGGTGACGTAGTTCTCGTTTTCACCGCGCACCGTCCGGTCCACCACGATCAGCCCCGGCTGGTGTTTGCGGGCCATGGCCGCCATGCCGGTCACGTCAATGTCCTGATCCGGCGGACGCACCTGGCCGCCATCCAGCCAGAGGATGTCCTGCGCGCCGTAGCCGCTCATAAGTTCCTCCACCTGCCGCCACGTAAACTCCCTGAACTTTCCCCAGAGTTCCGGATGCTTTGCAGTGTCGTAGTTCACATTCCTGTCATGCAGGGGAAAATCGGGACTCCAATAGTACGGGGTGTTCCAGTCCGCTTTGGAAAAGTAAATCCCGACGCTCAGTCCCTCTTTGCGAAATGCCGTGCTCATTTCCTTGATAACGTTTGCCCGCGGGTCCGCGTGAAAGGGGCACCGCGGCGAGGTGATACGGTAGTCGGTCGTCGCGGTGTCAAACATGCAGAACCCGTCGTGGTGCTTGGCCATGGCCAGCACATACTTCACGCCGCCGTTCTTCGCCGCAAGCGCCCATTTGTCCGGGTCGAATTTCACCGGATTGAACGTGTTGATGAGTTCCTCGTACGATGCCTTGTACGCGCGATCATCATTGGCAAAGGGTCCCGTCCGGCGGTTCCATTCATACCGTTCCGGGCAGAGCGTCCACGATTCGACGATCCCCCACTGGCTGTAGGTTCCCCAGGTGATCAACAGCCCCAGTTTCCCGTCCTGCCACTCCGAGAGCTTCTTCAGGACTGCCGGGTCTTCGGGGGGCGTGTACTCCTTGCTGGCCGCATACGCGCCGAACACGCCTGCGTTCGCGCCCTCTTCCGCGGTGGACGGGGCGGCGCATGCGAACCACAAAACCGTGATTGGCAGTATCACCCCTGCTGTGACGCTTCTCATTTTGGCTGTCCCCTTTGTTGCAGTGTCGGCAACCGCCGCCGGTGCCTACCCTATGCTCCCGAAAGCCTTCCGAAGCACAAAATCACGCCATGTGTCGGGCAGCCACCGGGCGGCAATCCACGCCAGCCGCGCACCGTCGGCGCAAAGATAGCGGGTTTTCGGGCGCTTTGACGTGACGGCATGCACCACGCAGTCGGACACTTTCCGGACGGGCGATGCGCGCCGGATCATTCTTTCGGATTCCGCGCGCATTGTTTCTATGGCATCGCCATAAAGCCGGGTGCATTCCGCGGGCATGCGCGCGAGCAGGGCCTCGTTCTCCGTCTTTGACTTTTCCCAGATGGCGGTGTCCGTGGCCCCCGGTTCCACAAGGCTTACGCGGATGTTCCAGGGCGCCAACTCGCTCCGAAGGCAGTCGCCGACGGCTTCCACCGCGAATTTTGCCGCGGAATACGGCCCCATAAAGGGGACGGCCAGAAAACCGTTGGTTGAACTGATGAGGCAAAGCCGTCCTGACGCCGCGCGAAGCAGGGGAAGAAAGGCCTGCGTGACGGCAAGAAGCCCGGTCACATTGACCTTCATCTGGCGTTCAAACTCTTCCGGCGGAACAAATTCAAGGGGACCGACCACGGCCACCCCCGCGTTGTTCACGAGCCCGTGCAGTCCGGCATCCCCGACAACATGCGTGACGTGCGCGGCTGCCGCCGCAATCTGCCCGGCATTCGTCACGTCGAGCAGGAGAGGTTCAAGGTTTCCGGCGCTTTCCGCGCGGATGCGTTCGGCATCCGCCTCGCTGCGCACGCCCGCAAAGACATGAAAACCCTCTTTTGCCAGCGCAGCGGCGCTGGCATGCCCGATCCCGGTCGAAGCGCCTGTAACCAGTACGTATTGGGTGTTCATGACAGTCTTTCCGCCAAGTGCCTGTCCGTGCGGCCATCCGTCAGCCTGTTGTCTTCCGGCGCGGGTCATTTTGTTTTCCAAACCGGCACGGTCCCGTACGGCGTCAAACCTTCCACGGACCGCGGTAGTTGTATGTGAGCCACTCGGACTTGCCGCCCCCCTCGGCAAAGCACATCTTCTTGGGGTCCCATTTGATAACAGCGCGGTTGTAATAGGCCTGGTTGACCAGATGGCAGACGATGGCCGTGTGTCCGCCGATTTCCGCGCTGGTAATCGGCCGCTTGCGCGACTCAACGCACTCCAGGAAATTCGTGATGTGATCCCTGCTGTTGTAGAGCTTGATCTTGGCGCCGTCCAGATATTCTTTCTGGACGAACGCCAGCGCAGAATTGAGCGACCCGCCGTCCTCGCGCTTGGCAAAACCGGCGATCTTCTTGCCCTTCAGCCAGAACTCGAACTGGCCGCGGCTCACCCGGGACTCACCCTCGGTGCCGTAGAAATGCGCGTCAAACCCGTCACCCGCCTGCGTGACGGTCACGCCGTTGTCGTACACCATGACCGCGCCGCAAAGCGCGTCCGCCTTCTCCGGCGGACGGAATTCAACCGGGCCGCCCGCGTCCATGTCGAGACCCCACTGGGCAATATCGAAATGGTGGGCGCCGAAATCGCAAATGCCGCCGCCGCCGTATTCAAGATACGAGCGCCAGTCCGGAAAATGCTTGTGGACACCCCGCGGACTCAGCACGGAATTGTAGGGACGCGCCGGTGCCGGCCCGAGCCACATGTCCCAGTCCAGCCCCGGTTCCGCAGTTTCCCCGGGAAGGTCGCAGTGCCGCCCCGGAGCGCCGACCTTGCAGGTAACCCGCTCGACCTTTCCTATCATCCCGTTGCGGACCAGTTCGCAAGCCACGCGGAATTCCGTCATGGAGCGCTGCATGGAACCGGTTTGCAGGATGCGCTTGGTTTTCCTGACCGCGCTCATCACCGCAATAGCCTCGTGAACACTGTGGGTCAGGGGCTTCTCGCAGTACACATCCTTGCCGCTTTCCAGCGCGGCAATCGTGGGAATGGCATGCCAGTGGTCCGGCGTGGCAATGCACACGCCGTCAATATCCTTGCGGGAAATCAATTCGCGGAAATCCCCATACACCGCACATTCCGGCGCGCTCTTCTCCGGATGCGCCGTGTAGTACTCCTTCACCCGCTCCTGCGCGGCCGTCCGGCGCGTCGTGTCCACATCACACACCGCCAGCACCCGGACGTTCTTGTGGTGCAGGAATGCGTCCAGAAGGCCCCTGTTTTGCACACCCATGCCGATAAAACCCATATTTGTCAGGCTGTTTTGGGTGGTCTTCTTCACCGAGACACACGCCGGCAGGACAAACGGAACCGCCGCGGCGGTGGCCGTTGCCAGGAAAGAACGACGCGAAATCTTCATAATGCCTCCGTTGGGGGTTCTGCACAGGCCGGGTCTCTTCCTCAGACGCGCGCAAATCCGGCTCACGTTCCCATATCCGCGCCCGCTGAAACCGGTCGCCACGGCAACAATGCCTTGGGACAGACCATGCACACCGCGTCGGGGTTTCAACCCAATACCCGTCACACCTGCCGCCCCCCCCCTTCGCGTCACGGAAAGACAAGTGCGCCACGTGAATCGCTGGCGTTTGGACCGGTAATGCGCTAAAGTATGGGCCGTTGGGCGGGCATTCTTGGAGTCGATGCGCATGGAACGTGTGAAACGGTATTTGTCCGGCGGGCACAGTCCGGCGGAAATCCGGTGGCACCTGGTGCTGCTGGTCGGGGGGTATTGGGGACTGGTGCTGTGCGCCTGGCTGGGGTATCCTTCGGAAAACCATTTCTCCGTCACAACGCGGATGCTGAGCGCGCTGGGGAGTTTCGAAACCGGCAACAATCCGCACTGGTTCTGGGTGTTTTCGGTTGCGATGGTCTACTGCGGCCTCTGCATGGCGCCGGTGGTGCTGTATGTGCGGCGCAGACTGCTGCCCGTTTCGGCCGTGGGCGCGTCGGTGGGAACGCTTTTCTTTTTGACGGGCTGCGGGGCGATTATGCTGACGGGACTGCTCCCCTACGCGCACCGCGAGGTGCTGGGCTGGAATCTGGCGCGTCTGCATTTGAGCGCGGCCGCGCTTATCACGGTGTGTTTCGGGCTGGGCTTCGTGTGGCACGGTGTGCTGCTGGTCACGGACCGGTTTGCGCGAAACACCTTCGGCGGCGGGGAGACGGGGCCGTATCTGCGGTTCTTCGGACCGTTCCTGGTGGGCATTCCCATACTGGCCGCGGTCGGCTCCAGAATCCGGTGGCGTGCCGCGTTTTCCGCATTGACCGCCGCATGCGGCGGTTCCGCGGGAGAGGCCGTGGACGATCTGGCCAGGGCGGTCTCCGACATGGGGCATTTCCCCCTGCTCGAACACTTGTCCATTTGGGCGCTCACCTTGTTCATTGTCTGGTTTACCGTCGTTCTGCCGCACCGGGGGGAAGAATAAGCGCGGCTGAATTCCGGCACACAATACCGCCCTGATCAAAGCGGCGGGGGAGGCCCTGAACGGGCCTCCCCCGCGTCTTTTTCGTCACGGACAATCCAGTCCGCCCCCGGAGTTGCCCCGCGTTGTGTGTGCGGCTGCCCGGCCGGCCGGGCAGCCTGCCATTACTCTATTCCGGCTCCTTTGCCTGCGGCCGACGGCGGCAGCGGGTCACTTTCCAATACAGCCGCACTCAACCTTCAGCTAGCCCCGCGATCAGGGCCAGAAGCGAAAGGATAACGACAATAATCGATCCGGGGTCGAACCAGTCGATTCCGCTGCAGGAACAGCCGTCACCGGGCCCGGCCTCCCCCTCGCCTTCAGCCGTGATCTCGCCCTCGCCTTCGGCCGTAACTTCTCCCTCGCCCTCGCCCTCTCCCTCGGCGGTGATCTCGCCTTCGCCCTCGGCGGCGGCGTGGATTACGGTGGCCTGCGCGGTGGCTGTCACCGCGGCGCCCTGCAGATTGCCGGCACTGACCGTGGCAACATTCACAACGCTGGCGGAATCAAGGTCCGCCTGCGTTACGGCGTAGCTGGCCGTGAAGGTGGTGCTGTCCGAAGCGCCCGGTGCAAGCGACACAATCGGTCCGCCGGTCACGGGGGCTTTCCCGTCGCTGATGGTCACGTTGTACAGGGTCACATTGCCCGTGTTGGTCACGGTGAAGGTATAGGCGATAACGTCGCCGACCGCGCGGTACGTGTTCGGCGCGCCGTTCTTTTCGAGCGTAAGCGCGGGGGACTGCACCGCAGGCACCGTCGCGGCGCCCGAAGCGGTCACGGAAGAACCGGAAGGCGGCGTGCCCGTCACCGTGGCCGTGTTGACGACCTGTCCGGCATCCAGGTCCGCCTGCGTCACCGTATGGACCGCCGTAAAGGCCTCGCTGTCCGAAGCGCCCGGCGCAAGCGTGACCGGAGTGCCGGTCAACACCGCGGCGGGATCGCTCACGATGACATTTCCCAGCGTCACATTGCCCGTGTTGGTCACGGTAAACGCATAGGCCAGCACATCGCCAGCAGCCGAATAGGAACCCTGGAGGGCGGTTTTGACGATGGCCACGGACGCGCGCTGCACGGCGGAAACCGTCGCGCTGGCGCTGTTGGCCACCTGCTGCGCCGAGGGCGTTGTGCCGGTCACCGTCGCCGTGTTCACGACCTGTCCGGCGTCCACATCCGCCTGCGTGACCGTGTGGACCGCCGTAAATGCGGTGCTGTCCGACACACCGGGCTCGAGTGTGATCGGCCCGCCCGACACCACCGCCAGGGGATCGCCCACAGTGACATTCGTCAGCGTCACGTTGCCCGTGTTGGTCACTGTAAAGCCGTAGGCCAGCACGTTTCCGGCACCGGAATATTCCGACTGCAGCGGAACCTTGGCCAGCGCAATGGACGGATGCTGCGCCGCGGAAACCGTGGAATCGGCCGTGGCGCGAACAACCCCGCCCGACGGCGGCGTACCGGTCACGGCGGCCGTATTGGTGAAGCTGCCCGCATTCACATCGCCCTGCGCAACCGCATGGCTGGCCGTGAACGCGGTGCTGTTCGACACACCCGGTGCGAGCGTGATCGGCCCGCCCGTCACCGTCGCCGACGGATCGGTCACAATCACATTGTCCAGCGTCACATTGCCCGTGTTGGTTACGGTAAACGTGTAGGCCAGCGCGTCGCCCGCGGTGTCGTAGGCAGACTGGACGGCCGTTTTGACGAGCGCGATGGACGCGCGCCGCACGGCGGCGGCAGTGGCGCCGGCCGTGGCGCCCACGGCCTGCCCGGAAGGCGGCGTGCCCGTCGCGGACGCCGTGTTCACAAACTGTCCGGCATCCACTTCCGCCTGCGTCACCGCGTGGGTGGCCGTAAACGTGGTGCTGTCCGACACCCCGGGCGCAAGCGTGACAGGCGCGCCATGCACCGCGGCGGAAGGGTCGGTCACGGTGACATTCGAAAGCGTCACGTTGCCGGTATTGGAAACCGTGAATGTGTATGCCAGCGTGTCACCGGCTTCGTCATACTCCGTCTGCACGGCGGTCTTGACAAGCGCGATGGAGGGGCGCTGCACGGCGGACACCACCGCCGAACCGGGGGCGGACACCGCCGCGCCGGAAGGCGGCGTGCCGGAAACGCCCGCCGTGTTTGTGAAGCTGCCCGCATTGAGATCGGCCTGCGTCACGGTGTGGATGGCCGTAAATGTGGTGCTGTCCGACACCCCAGGCTCAAGCGTGATCGGACCGCCCGAAACAGTCGCGGACGGATCGGCCACGACCACATTGGCAAGCGTCACGTTGCCCGTATTGGTCACCGTAAAGGTGTAGGCCAGCGTTCCGCCGGCCGTATCATAGGAACTCTGGACAGCCGTCTTGACAAGCGCGATGGAAGGGTGCTGCGCCGCGGAAACCGTCGCGCGCGCACCGGCCGTAACCGCCGCGCCACCCGGGGGGGTGCCCGTCGCGGTCGCCGTGTTCGCGAAACTGCCCGCGTTGATATCCGCCTGCGTCACCGTATGGCTGGCCGTGAAAGCCGCGCTGTTCGACGCGCCGGGGGCCAGGGTAATCGGGGAGCCGGCCACCATCGCCGACGGATCGGCCACGCTCACATTGGTGAGCGTCACATTGCCCGTGTTGGTCACGGTAAAGGAGTAGGCCAGCGTCTGGCCGGCAGCGTCGTAGCCGGTCTGCTGCGCCGTTTTCACCAGCGCGATGGACGGATGCTGCGCCAGCGGTGTCGTCAGCGATGCCGACACGGGGCTTGTCTGCTTGGAACCCGCCTGCGCCATGTTGGCGATTTGCCCGGCGTCCATATCGGACTGTTTCACGGCATAGGTCCCCCAGAGTGTGCAGGTATGGCCGGGAAGGACGGACGAACAGCCGTTGATGGGCGGGGTCAGCATCGCGTCCGAGATCACAACGTTGGTCAGCGTCACATTGCCCGTGTTGGTCGCGGTAATCACATAGGCGAGGGTGCTGCCCGCCACGATTGGCGTCGGCGCGCTGCTTAGCACCTTCGACAGGCCCAACGACGGACTTTGGACCGCCTGCACCGTCACGGAATCCGTCGCCGTCGCCGTTGGCCCGAACAGGGGCGTTCCGGTAACGGTGGCCGTATTGGAGAAACTGCCGGCGTCGAGATCGGCCTGCACGACCGTATACGCCGCTGTGAAAGTGGTGCTGTCCGACTCGCCCGGCGCCAGCGTAATCGGGCTGCCGCTCACCGTCGCGCCGGGGTCGGTCACGGTCACATTGCCGAGCGTCACATTGCCCGTGTTGGCAACCGTAAAGGTGTAGTTTATAACGTCGCCCGCGGCGGCGTAACTGCTCTGCACCGCCGCCTTGTGCAGCGTAATCAACGGCCTTACAACCGCCTGTGCCGTGGCGGAGCCAACCGCCGAAATCGCCGTTCCGGGAAGCGGTGTGGCGGAGAGGGTGGCCGTGTTTGTGAGGCTGCCCGCATCCAAATCGGCCTGGGTGACCGTATGGAAGGCGGTGAATGTCGTGCTGTCCGACTCGCCCGGCGCCAGCGTGGCGAGAGAACCGCCCGAAACTGCCGCGTCGGGATCAGCAATGGACAGATCGGTCAGGATCAGATTGCCCGTGTTTGTCACCGTGAAGGTGTAGGTGAGCACCTCGCCAACGTTACCGTAGCCGGTTTGGTCCGCCGTCTTTGTCAGCGTGACTCCCGGCTGTTGAAGTGCGGAAACAGTCGAAGTGGCCCGCTCAACAAGGGGGGAGCCGGACGGCGGCGAGGCCGTCACCGTCGCCGTGTTCGTGAAACTTCCCGCCGTGATGTCATCCTGGACCACGCTATAGGACGCCGTAAACGTTGTGCTGTCGGACGCGCCAGGCGCCAGCGTGGTAATCGGCGCGCCGAGCATCGTCGCCTGGCTGTCGGTCACAGTCACATTGCCCAGGGTCACATTGCCCGTGTTGGTCACCGTAAACTGGTATGTCAGCGTGTCGCCCACCGCACTGTAACGGGCCTGCACCGCCGTCTTTAGAAAGGAAAGGGACGGCTGTTGCAGGGCCTGAACGACACTTGTCCCCGATGCATCCGCTTCGCCATACCGGGCCGACGTGCCGGAAGCCGTGGCCGTGTTCGTAAAGCTGCCGGCATCCAGATCGGGTTGCGTGACCGTATGGCGCGCCGTGAAGGTTGTGCTGTCCGATGCGCCCGGCATCAGGGAGGCTATCGTCCCCCCCTCCACCGTGGCCAGGGGATCGGTCACCGTCACGCTGTTCAATTCCACGTCGCCCGGATTTGACACCGTGAAGGAGTACGTCAGCACGTCCCCGACCGCGATGTAGCTCGTCTGGTTCGCCGTCTTGGCCAGCGCAATGGCCACCCCCATGCTGCCGGAATAGGCCCGGGGCATCCCCAAGATTCCGGATGCCGCAGCCAGAAAAACCAAAACAAAGAAGGCCATGCGTTTCAGCATGGCCGGCTTCTGGATGCGTCCCGTTGACAGGACCCCGCGCGGTATACCCGGAAACCGGCTGTTGTTCTCATCGATTCTGGCCTTCATCATGACGTTGAACTCCTTCAGATTGAGGGCAAAACTGAATGTATCGCGGACAGGCACCGACCCGGATGGTTTACGCGCGGTCCACCATACTTGAACACCATTCCAAACAGAACGCTGCCAGGCGCGCATCGGACACCCTGCGGTGTGGAGAAATCACTGCATGCAGCCACCACCGCCGGTTTGTCTGCCGAACCATTCCCATGCGCCATTGGACGTCAACTTCAACTGAAATCCAACACGTCCGCCGACAGGCAAAAACAGATACACACATCGGTGGTTTCCAGGGGAATAAGCGTTTACTGCGAAAAGTGCGGAGCCGGTCATCCCAGAAACCGACACTGAAGGAGTGAAACACTCCCGTCATGCCGCAGCCGCACTTGTTGCGGAAGGCTACGAGTTCCTTTCAGGGCCTGATGCCATACTGCCCGGCCGTGCCCATGCAATATGCCCGTTATTGCGCGAAACCCAACCCAAACGATGACCCCAAACCGGCCGCCGCGCATACGCGAAACAGCACTGTCGGGACAAGATTGTATCAACCAATCCAAATGGATTATAGGGGATGTACCCCGAAGAGTCAACGAAAATACTTCCATATGACAATGGCCGGGCGCAATTCGTAAGCCTTTTGGAGAAAACAGCTTGCAGCATGGCAAGTCGGACTGGTCGAAGATGGTAATTGTCAAAACCAGCCCGCCAACCAACCGTCGGATCAAATGATGCGCTGCCGGGTGGAATTGTTCGCTGTCAGCCAACGATCCGCAAGATATATCTGCTCCCCAGGGTACGGTCAGGCCTCGACCTCTTCCAGCCGCACCGGACGGTTCTCCTCGTAAGAACGCCGGGCGGCGATGCCCAGGGCAACCGCCGCGCGGCCGTCCACGCCCGTGACCGGCGTCGGCTTGTCGTCCAAGACCGCGTCCACGAAGTCCTTCATCTCCACGAGGAAGCTGTCCAGATAGCGGTCCATGAAGAAATTGAGGGGCAGGTCCCGATGCACGGTCGCTGCGTCGCTGATGATCGCCGTGTTTGGATGGTTGTTGCCCACCGCCGCGCCGCCCGCACTGCCGAGCACCTCCACGCGCTGGTCGTAGCCGTAGACCGCCTTGCGGCTGTTGTCGATGACGCAGAGCAGCCCGCCGGCGAACTTGAGCGTGACCAGCGCCGTGTCCAAATCACCGGCTTCGCCGATGGCCGGGTCCACCCGCACCGCACCGGCCGCGTATACCTCCGCCACCTCGTCCCCCGCCAGAAAGCGCGCCATGTCGAAGTCATGGATGGTCATGTCCAGGAACATGCCGCCCGAAACCTTGACATACTCGATGGGCGGCGGACCGGGGTCACGGCTGATGATATGGAGCAAATGCGGCTCACCGATTTCGCCCGCAACAATCGCCTTGCGCACCCGCGCGAAATTGGCGTCAAAACGGCGGTTGAACCCAATCTGCAGTTTCACACCCGCCTTCGCCACCGCGTCCAGCGCCGTGTCGATTTCCTTCAGCGTGCGCGCGATGGGCTTCTCGCAAAAAATGTGCTTGCCCGCCGCAGCCGCTTCCGCGATCATCGTCGCATGCAGGTCGGTCGGCGAGCAGATCACCACCGCATCAATGCTCGGGTCATTCAGCAGTGCACGATGGTCCCCAACGACATGGCTCACGCCAAGCCGTTGACCACACGCCTGCGCTGCTTCCAGATTCACATCCGAAATCGCCGACAGGCGGGCACGAGGAATGCGGTACGCCAAGTGTTCGCCGTGCACCTTGCCAATGCGACCCACGCCAATAAGTCCGAGATTCAGTTGCTGCTGTGCCATGTCATTGCTCCAATGCTTAATATTATGGGTAAGATGTGACTGAATAGTCTTGTACGGTGTATTTACTCAATGCGAGCGCCTTTACCGATATTGCACGCTTCACACAGAGTCCGAAGATTGGATATTTCGGTTCTTCCTCCCTTCGCGAAGGGAAAAATATGGTCAATATGCAGTTGGATTCCTAGAGTAAATGCTGGAGATGCCCCACAGAGAACGCACTTGAAGTTGTCGCGTTTGAGAACCGTGTATCTAAGACCAAGGCGAATCTCGTGGCGATCTTGTTCTGCAACAACTCTCTTGCAAGAATGAGCTTGAGCGGTTTCGTCGGCACTAGCCCTAGGACATGTGGCACTTTCCTGAACGTCCGCGTTGATTCGCTCCGCGAAGGCGTGAAGTGCCTTGTTCCACGTACCCCACCGCAAAGTATATGCTTTCGGTCCCACAACTGATGGGGGAAGAGTCATTTCTCTGTGCAGTGGAGGACGACCATGGTGAGTCCAAACGGAAAGTAGGTTCTCAAAGCATTCATCATCCGAGTATCGGCGGGCATGTGCGGATTCTATCAGACCGGCCGCGCGTAGCGCCGCCTTCAAAGATCCAAATCTGTTACGAATTGTGTCTAGCCCAACTGAAGCATGCTGGCGCAAGTCCTCACCCCCAATATCGGTGCGACCAACAATGTGAGCTACACGACGCATTTCGTCAAGCACTTGGCCGTTGGACATCGTGCGGGACAAAGTGGGTGATTTTGTCACAGGCGGAATCGCATTATATAAGTGGGAAAGCCCTGCTGCGTGAAGGGCGGCGCGCCAGCTGCCAAATCGCCGTCGGAACGTCGTGACACCTGCCTTAGAATGCCTTGAAAAGTCAGCGACTGTCAGTTTACCTTTGCCGACAATATTTGCAACCCTGCGAAGCTCCGCAAGGAGCGCGTCATCCGAATAGTCTGGCAGGCGATCGAGTTCGAACTTCATGTCTCTATGCTCTGCCTTCGTCTCTTCGCTTTTGAGTAGGCATCCCGGATTCTTTTCGTCGCAGTTCAAGTAACTCCGTCTTGACACACTCCCATGTCTGGCAGGAATCGGGGTTCCTTACGAAGTTCTGTTTCCGGCGCTCCAATTCGTCTTTTTGCCACTGGGGAACAGGCAATTCGGCATTGCTGCGGGCAATGCCGTCCCACAGTTCCTCCACGATTTGCAGCCGCTCCGTCACCGAGAGCTTCTCAATTTCTTCGAGCACTTTATCCACAGTCATGTGATCTTCCTTTGCGCCTTTGGCACATGGAAACCACGGCGGGCAGGGATGCCGGCGCTCCGACTGCCCGGCTCGGCACCATCCGTCACAACCCGAGCGTCTTCAGGTATTCCCGGTTTCTGCGGGCACTTTCCTTCGGCGCACCCATGCCCGGCAGGACGTCCTGCTCAACGGTGATGAATCCGTTGTAGTCGCGTCCGCGAAGCCATTGCGTGGTCCAGGGGAAGTCCACGCAGCCCTGGCCCAGTTCGCAGAACACGCCCTGGCCCACGGACTGGAAATAGTCCCAGCTTTCTGCGGCGGACTCTGCCGCCACTTTGGGCTCGCAGTCCTTGTAATGCATGTGCACTATCCGGCTGGCAAACCGTTCCAGACCAGCGCGGGTCAGGCTGCCGTCGCGGTCGCCCGCGCCGAAGGCGTAGTGGCCGGTGTCGAAGACCAGGCCGAGCAGTTCGGGGCTGGTCCGCTGCAGGAGCGCGCCAATCTCGTCGGGCGTCTCCACATAGCCCGCGCAATGGTGGTGGAAACCGACGGGCAGTCCCGTAGCCTCGCGCACCGCGCGCGCCACGTTTTCGACGCCCTTGGCGAAAAGGGTCCAGCCCGCGTCGCACAGCCCCATGGCCGCCGTCACCCGTCCGGCGTTTTCCGTGCGCTGCGCCACGCTGCCGTTGTCGTCGGCAAGGATGATCATCGGCGGATAGTCCGGCGACGCCGCACCGGCCAGCAGCCGGGCCACACGCACCGCCGCTTCGGCGCCGGCCGCGTGCGCGGCCTCGCTGCAAAAGCGCACCGGCACAAAGGCGCCGACCATGGTAATCCCGCGCGGTTCCAGCACCGCGCGAAGTGCGCCGGGCTCGGTGGGCATGAAGCCCCAGTCGCCGAATTCCGTCCCGCAGTAGCCCGTCTCCGCCACTTCATCGAGCATGCGCTCGCAGGTGAGCGGTTGTCCGCCCAGTCCCTCGCATTCCAAACTGCCCCACGAACCGGGCGCGTTTCCGACGCGTAT
>CAZOMH010000017.1:0-20081 GCA_964580415.1 uncultured Nitrospirales bacterium | reverse complement strand
CCCGTCATGGCGCAGGAGGCGCTTCGCTGGCTGGCGATTCATCCCGACGGAACCTACGTTGACGCAACGGCGGGGGCGGGCGGGCATTCGGCGCTGATCGCGGCGGCCTTGGACACGGGCAGGCTGATCGCGCTGGACCGCGACACAACGGCGGTGGCGCTGGCGGGGGAACGGCTCAAATCTTTTCCCCAGGCGTGCGTGGTGCATGCAAACTACAGTGAGTTGAATCAGGTTCTTCGCGATGCGGGAATTGACGCCATCGACGGTCTGCTTATTGATGCCGGCCTGTCGAGCATGCAGATAGACCGCCCCGAGCGGGGGTTTTCCTTCCAGGAAGACGGCCCCCTCGACATGCGCATGGACCCCGGTTCCGGACCGGGCGCCGCCGAATGGCTCGCCTCGGCCACCGAGGAGGAACTGGCGGCCGTCCTGCGCGATCTGGGCGATGTCGGTCCGGCACGGCGCATTGCAAAAGCCGTGCTCGAACGCCAGCGTGCGGGCCGCATGACCCGCACCGGCGACCTCGCCGAAGCCGTCCGCGAGACGCTCGACTTCGTCCGCGGCGAGCCCGGAGAAGTGCGGACTGTATTTCAGGCCGTGCGCATCGCGGTGAACCGGGAACTGGAATGCCTGCGCCGGGGATTGGAGTCTGCCGTGGATGTGCTGCGCCCCGGCGGGCGCTTGGTGGTGATTTCGTTCCATTCGGGCGAGGACCGCGTCGTGAAGGATGCGTTTCGCGCATGGTCGCGGCCCGAAAGGGAATTGACGCGGGACGGACGGGTGTGTTCGGTGCGCGCGCCGCGTTTGCGGCTGCCCGTATCCGGTCCCATCCTCCCGTCAGACGGCGAGGTACAGGCAAACCCGCGCGCGAAAAGCGCGAAGATGCGGGTGGCGGAGCGGTGCGCGGCGGCCGCGGTCGAGGACTAGGCAATGGCTCTGGTGAAAAGAAGAAACAAAAACGAGGTGTCCAGCGCTCTCTGGGAGTGGATAAAATGGACTCCCCTGCTCGCGGTCTTCGGCGTCATAGCGTTCGATGCCACGCTCAGCGTCGGCGGGCGCGCCATGTACTATGAATACGGAAAGCTCGACACCCAGCGCCGCCAGTTGAACGACGACCTGAACAAGGCCCGTGCCGAAGAGGCCCAGTGGAACGACATCCGCAGGGTGGCCGAAATAATCGCCCGCCTCAAGATGTCCCTGCCCGACCCCCGTCAGATACAGGTCGTTGTCGCGCATCCCGAAACTCCCATGCCCGTACAGCCCGAAGCACCGCGTGACGGCAATCTGGAAATGGCCGGCAGATCGGCCGCTCCCGTTGGCGCGGGGCCTGCCCAGGCGGTACCCACCGCCCGAGCCGTGGTCCTGCCGGTAATGGCCGCCGCGACGCTCCCGGCACCGGCTGTTGACGCCGCCCGACCCGCCGCGCCCCCTGCGGCGTCGATCCCCGTGGCGCCGCCCCCCGCGGCACCGGCTTCCGTCCTGCCGGCGCCCCCTTCAGCGACAGTTCCCGCACCGGCCGTAACGGTGGCCTCACGCCCCGCCCCGCCGACCGCGATGACCCCGAAAGTGCTTGATCTCCCCAAGGAACAGATAGAAGACCTGGACTCCCCCGACGCCCCGTCGAACGACCCGCTGGCCCATCTTTAAAGGGCTGCTGCGGGCCGCTGCGGACCGGCAGACGGCGGGGGAGGCAACCTGCCGCAAAACGGATGCAGTGTTATGAAAAAACGCCGGTTCAACCTCGACTTGCTTCCCATGGAGGGGCTTGACACCCCCATTACCCAGAGCCACCAGCGCGGCCTCAAGTGGCTCTATATCTTCTTCCTGTCCTTTTTTACGTTGGTCGTGCTGCGCCTCGTCATGGTTCATCTCAACCCGGGAAACATGCTTACCGAGGAGGAGAGGCTGCATATCGGCGAACTCCAGCTTAACGAACCGCGCGGCGAGATTTTTGACCGAAACGGCGTCGTGCTCGCCACCAACAACCCCGCCCCCTCCCTGTGGGTTGATCCCCGCGCCGTGGGCGACGAGGAGATTCTCGCAAAGTACCTCTCCAAGAAGATTGACATGCCCGCGGAAGAGGTTGAAAAGGCGCTTGCCCGCACAGGCGAGAACGGAAAACCCCGCAAGTTCAACATGGTCAAACGCTGGATTCCCGGTCTGAGTTCCGCCGACATTGCCGAAATCCGCACCGAGAGCGGCGGTGCCGTTTCGGCCATCATGGAACCGGTGCGCACCTATCCCCACCATGACACCGCCGCGCACCTGCTCGGCTTTGTGAACCGTTCCGGAGAGGCCAGCGAGGGACTCGAGCGCACCTACGACAAGCGCCTTTCCGTGACCCCCGGAGTCTACCGCGCCAAAACCGACAACGGGCGGCATCTGCTCGGCTCCGGAACCGTTGAACACACCGAACCCACGGGCGGCGAAATGCTCCAGCTTACCCTGGACATCGGCATACAGCGCAGTCTGGAAGACGCGCTTGACCAGCGCATAAACGAGACGCAGGCCGCGGCCGCCATGGGCATCATCATGGACCCCCGCGACGGCGCAATATTCGCCATGGCCACCCGTCCCGCATTCGACCCCAACGAATATGACAAGGTGTCCGCGCAGCTGCGCAAAAACCGCGCCATCATTGACGTGTTTGAACCCGGCTCCTCTTTCAAAATAGTGACTGCCGCCGCCGTTCTCCAGCTCAATCTTCTGAAACCGGACGACCTTATCGACTGTGAGGGCGGGGCGTTCAATCCCTACGGGCACTTGATCAAGGACGCGCACAAAATGGGCATACTTCCCTTTAAGGAATGTTTTGCCCAGTCCAGCAACATCGCCATGATCAAGGCCGCCAAGCTGCTCGGCAAGGACCGGCTCCACGAGTGGATAGAGAATTTCGGCTTTGGCAAAGCCACTTCTTCCGACTTTCCTTCGGAAAGCCGCGGGATTTTCCAACCCGTCTCAAAGTGGTCCGGCCTGTCCATGGGCTCGCTGCCGATGGGTCAGGAAATATCCGTCACCATGACCCAGATCGGCAGGGCCTACGCCGTTATCGCCAACGGCGGCTATCTGGTCCAGCCCTATTACGTCGAGCGCGCCGTCGCGCGTGACGGAACGGTGACCTACCAGCACCAGTCCCCGCCGGCCCGTCAGGTCCTCTCCCCGGAAACCGCCCGCACCATGCAGGATTTTTGCCACGGTGTCGTGCTGCACGGCACCGGCACGGCCGCCAACATCATGGAATACCGCGCCGGCGGAAAGACGGGCACCGCCCAGATTGCCCGTCCCAAGGAACAGGGCGGCGGCTATATATCGGGGGCCTATACCACAGTTTTTGCAGGTTTCGCGCCCCTGAACAACCCCAGGCTTGTTGTCGTTATCGTTGTGCAAGAACCGACCGTCGGCATCCGCTACGGTGGCGCTGTCTGCGGTCCCGTCTTCGCAAAGGTCATGCGCGACTCCCTTGTGCGTCTCGGTGTTCCCGAAGACCCCGTTACTGACCCCGAAGTCGTTGCCGAAAACGAAAAGAAGCAAAAGATCGCACTGGCCGCGCAAAAGAAGAACGAGCCCAGGAGGAAGGAAATAACGCTCAAGCCGTCGGAACCGACCGACGAGGTCGATGCCGACACCGCTGCTCCGCCGCCCGATCCCGACGCGCTTGACGCGTCGCTTGACGCGCTCATCACCCCGCTCGACGGACTGGAACTTGTGGCCCGGCATAACGGCGGCAAAATGGAAACGGTCATGCCCGACCTGCACGGTCTCACCAAACGCCAGGCCCGGGAACGGCTCCAGCGTCTCGGTGTCCCTCTTGACGCCCAGGGCGCCGGATGGGTCGTGGAGCAGAGCCCGCCTCCGGGCGCAAGCCTGGACGATGTTTCCGTGTGCTCGCTGCGCTTCAGAACCAAAGCGGTGGTATCCGCCGCCGACGAGCCGGCACCGGGACTGAAAACGGCGCCAACCGCGGGCGCGCCTCCCGCCGCCACGCCCGATCTGCAACCGCAACCGCAGCCAAAGGCACCGCCACAGGACAAAAATGCAGTCTCTGACACAACTCGAATTATGTGACCTGATTGGCGTTCCCTGCCCCGAAGGCGCGGCATTTGCCGTGTCTTCGGTCACCGAGGACTCGCGCCGCGTCCGTCCGGGCGCGGTGTTTGTCGCCACGCCCGGCGTGCATGTGGACGGCCACGACTTTGCCGCGCAGGCCGCCGCCGCCGGCGCCGTCGCCATTGTCGGCGGGAGGGTCGGTATGGGGCAGCTTTGCGGCCTGCCTTATCTGCGCCCGGCCAATCCGCATGTCGCGGTCGGCCTGATCGCCCACGCGCTCGCCGGCGGTCCCACCGCGCGCCTGCGTGTCCTGGGCATCACCGGGACCAACGGCAAGACCAGCACCGCCCACCTCGCGCAAACCGTGCTCAACCATGCGGGCCGCTCCTGCGCCAACTTCGGCACCATCGGCTATGAAATCGGCGGCACGCTGTGCAACGCCCCGCACACCACGCCCTTTGCCGAGGACCTCGCCGTCATGTTTGCCCGCGCCGAAAGCGCGGGACACACCCACGTGGTCATGGAAGTCAGCTCCATTGCCCTCGATCAAGAGCGCGTTGCCGGCGTGTTCTTCACCGCGGCCGCATTCACCAATCTCACGCGCGACCACCTCGACTACCACGGCGACATGGACGCCTACCGTGACGCAAAGCTGAAGTTGTTTTCCCGCATCGAACCGTCGGCGGATATGAAGCAGAATCCCCGCTTTACTGTCGCCAATGCGGAAGACCCCGCGGTCTCCCACTTCGCCGGCGCGTCCTCCGTGCCCTGCTACCGGTACGGCGCGGGAGGAGACGTGCGCGCCGAAAAGGTGCGCCTCGATTTCGGCGGAACTTCATTCCGCCTTGCCACGCCCTTTGGCGCCGCGGAAGCCCGCATTCGCCTCATTGGGCACCACAATGTTTCCAACGCCCTGTGCGCCGCGGCGCTTTGCGCCGGGCTGGGCGTGCCCGTGGAAGCCGTTGCGGACGGCCTTGGTGTGCTGCCCCGCGTCGCCGGACGCTTCGAACCTGTCGATGCCGGACAGCCCTTCCATGTAATCGTTGACTATGCCCACACCGACGACGGCCTGTCCAACGTCCTCCGCGCCGCGCGCGCCCTGTGCAAGGGCCGCATCATTACCGTGTTTGGCTGCGGTGGCGACCGCGACAAGGGCAAACGACCGAAAATGGGCACCGTCGCGGCCTCCATGTCGGACTTTTGCATACTTACCTCCGACAATCCCCGCACCGAGGATCCCCACCGAATCCTGCTCGATGTGGAAGTCGGTATGCAGCGCACCGAAAAGCGCAAGGGCGACGATTACCTCGTCATGGAATCGCGCGGGGAGGCCATACGCAAGGCGGTGTCCCTCGCCAAATCCGGCGACCTCGTCATGATTGCCGGGAAAGGACACGAGAACTATCAAATTATCGGCACCGAACGGCACCATTTTGATGACCGTGAGGAGGCGCTGGCGGCCTTGAAGGCGTTAAAGCCATGAGTTGGACCTGCACACTTGGGGAGATGGCGCATGCCATCGGCGCTTCCGTTCCCGCCGGGAGCGCCGGCATCCCCGCCGGACAAAATGTCACGGGCCTCGCCTTCTCCGCCGTCTCCACAGACACCCGCACCATTCAGCCGGGCGATGTGTTCTTTGCATTGTCCGGAGAAAACTTCGACGGCAACAGCTTCGTGCCGAAAGCCTTCGAAAAAGGCGCGCTTGCCGCTGTCTGCGAACGGTCCATACCCGGCGGTCCGTGTATCGTGGTCGAGTCGCCCCTGCGCAGGCTGCAGGACTTTGCCGCATGGCACCGCGCCCGCTGCACCGCAAACGTCATCGCCGTTACCGGGTCCAGCGGCAAGACAACGGCCAAGGACCTCATTGCCGCCGTGCTCGCATCCAAATACCCCGTGGTCAAGACTCCGGGCAACCTCAACAACGACATCGGCTGTCCCCTGTCCCTGCTGCGGATGGACGGGGACACCCGCCATGCGGTCATCGAAATGGGCGCGAACCATCCGGGCGAAATCGCCGCGCTCTGCCGCATTGCCCGCCCCGACGAGGCCGCCGTCACCATTGTGGCACCCGCCCACCTCGAAGGTTTTGGCGACATTGAGGGCGTGGCCCGGGCAAAGGCCGAAATTGTCGCCGGGCTGGCGGGCGGCGGCATGTTCTATGTCAACGTGGACAACCCCTGGTGTCTGGCCATGGCGGGCAGGTATGAAGGGCCCAAAATGTATTTCGGCGCCCACGGCGACGTCGTGCTGCGCTCCTGCACTTTCGACGATACGGGCGAAATGGTCCTCGACATTGATCCGGTTGGCATCATGCGCCTGCCGTTGTCCGTGCGTGCCCACACCACCAACGTGCTGCTGGCGGTGGCCGTGGCGCTGCGTCATGGGATCGACGACGTTGAGGCCCCGCTGCGCGCGGCCTGTGCAACGCTTAGCCGCTTCAAGACGCTCGCCGTCGGCCCGCTCACGGTGCTTGACGACGCATATAACGCGAATCCGGCCAGCATGACGGCCGCGCTGGAAGCCCTCGCGGACCGGCGCGTGCCCGGCTCGCGCATCGCGGTACTTGGAGAAATGCTGGAACTCGGCGCGGCCGCGCGGGATCTACACTGTGAAGTGGGACGCGCCGCGGCGCGTTTTGGCGTGGCGCACCTGTTTGCCTACGGCCCCCACGGAGCCGACATGGCGGCCGCGGCAGCCGGCGCGGGCGTGCCGCACGCGGAGGCGCCGGGGGACCACGAAGCTATTGCAATGGCTGTGCGCCGGGTGGCTGCGCCCGGCGACACGCTGCTGATCAAGGGATCGCGCGGCGTGCATATGGAGACGGTGATTGAGGCGTTGAAACGGTTGTACGGCGGGAATTGATCCCCGCTGCGGACAGGATTTGCTGACTCATGTTCTACTATTTGGCGGATATCTTGGAACCCTACTTCGGCGCGCTCAACGTGCTCACCTACCACACCGTGCGCGCGGGCGGCGCGGCCGTCACCGGATTTCTGCTTTGCCTGATCTTCGGACCGCTCATTATCCGGCGCCTGCACGAGCTCAAAATAGGCCAGTTTATCAAGAAGGACCATGTCGCGGATCTCCACGCCCTGCACAAGGGAAAGGCCGGAACCCCCACCATGGGCGGTGTCATGATCATCGGCGGCACTGTTGCGGCGCTGCTCCTGTGGGGAAGGCTGACCAACCGCCTTCTCTGGCTGTCCATACTCGTGATTCTGATGCTCGGCACGGTCGGTTTTATCGACGACTATATCAAACTGCGCCGAAAACACAACGACGGACTCAGCGCGCGCGCAAAGTTCATCGGCCAAATTTTCACCGGGCTCCTGCTGGGCATCTACCTGTACTGCAACCCCATCACCGTCAGCGCATCCACCGTCTACCCGCGCGACATCATCGACTGGCCCGGCCTCGAATCCGCCCTTGCCAAGGCTGCGGCATCCACGACAATGACACCGCAGAAGAAGATATGGGACACCTTCCCGGCCGAGGTAAAAGGAATACTGTCGGAAGCGGTCGGCAGGGGCGTGACCGTTGAGCGGGACCGCCTTGCCGCAATTCAGGGGCTCAACACTGCGCTGCGCGGACGCGATCTCTATGATCCGAGACTTTGGCCCGACAACATGACGAACCGTGAACTTGAATCATTTTGCCAACGCGGCGTGGACTCGCTCAATTCGCGCGATCTTGTCCGCATGAACCGGTTGCTGGTCGAAGCGGCCCTGCCCGGGGCCGTCGCGGCAAGCGAGCCCGACCTGCACACCAAGGTCGGCGTTCCCGGATTCAAGAACCTGTTCATCCCGCTCGGCATCGGCTACATCCTGTTTGTCGTGTTCGTCATGGTCAGCATTTCCAATGCGGTCAATCTTACCGACGGGCTTGACGGCCTCGCTGCCGGCGTCAGCGTGATCTCCATCCTTACCTATGCGGGCATTGCCTATATCGTGAGCCGCGCCGACTGGTCCCATTATCTCTTCCTGACCTATGTGCCCGAGGCCAGCGAACTCTTTGTGTTCGGCGCCGCGCTGCTCGGCACGGGCCTGGGATTCCTATGGTTTAACGGACACCCTGCCGAGGTGTTCATGGGCGACACCGGTTCCCTCGCGCTGGGCGGCGCCATCGGGTCGCTGGCCCTGCTTACCAAGCAGGAACTGCTGCTTCCCGTGGTGGCCGGGATATTCGTGCTGGAAGCGCTCAGTGTTGTCATACAGGTGGCCTCTTTCAAAACCACAGGCAAGCGCGTGTTCCGCATGGCGCCGCTCCACCATCACTTCGAACTCATGGGATGGGTGGAGACCAAGGTGACCATGCGTTTCTGGATTGTGGCGCTCGTGTTCGCGCTGCTCAGTCTGGCCACGCTAAAACTGCGCTAAACCGCCGCGATGCGGAGGACAGAATGGAACTTGACGGAAAGAAAGTAGTCTTGGTCGGAATGGGGCGGTCAACCACCGCCGCAGCGCGCCTGCTGCTGCACCGGGGCGCGCGCCCCTTCATTACCGAATCGGCCGACGGCCCAAAGATCGATCCCTGGCGCGCGCAGTGCCTCGAAATGGGCGTTCCCTTTGAGGTGGGCGGACACAGCATGGACGCCTTCGAGGGCGCCGAAATGGTTATCACCAGCCCTGTTGTTCCCGTGGCCGCCGATTTCCTCGCGCCCATGCGGGTGCGCGGTATTCCCATCATCGGTGAACTCGAACTCGCCGCCCGCTTTTGCCGGTCCAGGATCATCGCGCTCACAGGCACCAACGGGAAAACCACCGCCACGGAACTGCTCCGCGCCATGATCGCGGCCTGCGGACACACCGTTGATCTGGCCGGCAACAACGACCGCCCGCTGTCACTCGTCGCGCTGCCCGACGAACAGCCCGAATTCGTTGTCGTGGAGGCAAGCAGTTACCAACTGGAAACAGCCGACACCTTCCATCCCTGGATCGCCGCCGTCCTCAATGTCACCCCGGACCACCTCAAGCGCCATGGAACCATGGAAGGCTACGCCGCGGCGAAGGCGCATATTTTTCGGCGCCAGGGGCCCGGCGATATCGCCGTGGTAAACGCGGACGACTCCTTCACCCGGGCCATGGAAGCGCCCGCGGACGTTGAACGCATCGAGTTCAGCCTGAGCCGGGAGGCACCCGTTGATGCATGGATGGCGGACGACGGCTTCTACCTGCGCGGCGGGCGTATCGCCAAGACCGGCGACAATCCGCTGCCGGGGAGGCACAATGCGGAGAATGTGCTCTGCGCGCTGGCCATGCTGGCCGCGGGCGGATTCGACCGGGCCGGTTTGGCCGCGGGCCTGCGCGCCTTTCAGGGCGTCGAGCACCGCATCGAGCACGTGCTCCAGGACAACGGAGTTGACTGGTACAACGACTCCAAATCGACCAACGTCGACAGCCTGCGGGTGGCCCTTGAAAGCTTTGCCCGCCCCATCGTGCTCATCGCCGGCGGACAGGCGAAGGAAAGCGACTACCGTGTAATCCGCGACCTGTTTGCGGTGCATGTCAAACACATGGTGGCCATCGGCGACGATGCCCCAAAGTTCGCGGACGCCTACGGCGACCTTTCGCCTTGGGAGCGTGCCGCCGATATGGACGATGCCGTCGCCCGCGCCCGCCGTGCTGCAGCCGCAGGAGACGTCGTTCTTCTGTCCCCCGGCTGCGCAAGTTTTGACTGGTACGGAAACTTCGAAGAGCGGGGCCGGGACTTCAAACGTGCCGTGCATGCCTTGTGCGGCGGGACGGCGGGAGCAGACATGTCATGAAAAGGGAAACCACGGTTGTGACCATTTCCGTGCTTATTCTGGTCGCCCTGGGGCTGTTGATGGTGTACAGCGTCAGCGCGGTGAGTCCAAGGCTTGGCGGCAGCACCGCTGCCAGGGAATCCAAGTCCGCGGACGCCAACAGTGCCGGCGCGGACAAGCCGAAGACGGAACCTGCGGCGGCAAACACGGCCGACGCGGCCGTCGGCGCGGACCCCGCGGTTGATCCTGCCGCCGCCGTGGTGGCTCCCAGCACCGCCTCTGCCAAGCCGAGGCAGACAGGCATATTCGTCAAGCATGTGTTTTTCCTCATTCTTGGCCTGGCCATGTTTATGTTCCTGTCCCATCTGGACTATCACGTCCTCGGCAGCAAGCCCGTCTTTTACACGGTTGTCGCGAGCGCCGTCGTATTGCTCTTCTTTGTGCTTGTCCCCGGAATCGGCACAAAAGTGGACGGTGCGCGGCGCTGGATTCGCATTCTTGGGCAGGGCTTTCAGCCGTCCGAATATGCCCGCTTCGCCCTTGTGCTTCTCCTCGCCGTCACACTCACCCGAAACCGTCTCCACATCACCCACATCTGGTCCGGGATTTTTGTGCCCTTCTTCTTTGCGGGCTGTTTTGCCCTGCTGGTGGCCGCGGAGCGCGACGTGGGTATCCCGGCGATGATGATGGTTGCGGCCTATGTCATGGTCTATGTTGCCGGGGCCCGAAAGTTCTACCTGGGCGGCATGGTTGCCGCGGGCGGCGTTGTGCTGGCCGGTGCCATTGCCTTCTTCCCGCACCGCGTTATACGCATTACGACCTATCTCGACCCATGGACCTACCGGCAGGGTTCCGGCTGGCAGTTGATACAGTCCCTCTCGGCATTTGCCCAGGGCGGCCTCTGGGGAAGGGGCGCGGGTGCCGGCGAACAAAAGCTCGGCTATCTGCCCGCCGCCCACACCGACTTTATTTTCGCCACCATCGGCGAGGAATTCGGACTTGTCGGCACCATCCTTGTCGTTCTTGTCTTTGTCGCATTCACTTGGGCCGCCATACGCATCGCGATGAACGCGATCGACCTCTTTGGAACACTGCTGGCCGCGGGCATGTGTACCATGATCAGTTTCCAGGCCGCCTTCATCATGTCCGTGACGCTTGGCATGCTTCCCACAAAAGGATTGCCCCTGCCCTTCGTCAGTTACGGCGGGACGGCCCTCGTCTCTTTCCTCATGATGGCCGGCGTGCTCGTCAACGTTGGCGCACAGGCCCGCGAACACGTCGCCCAGCGCCGAATTATAGCCACAGAACCGCCGCGTCGCGCGGCCATGGCCGCATAACACAGCCCGTTTCGTTATGCTGTCGTGCCGTCAGTGTCCGGCACAGCCGGGACCGCGGTGGCCGCTCCCGGGGCGGGCACACTGCGGCGGGTGCCGACGTTCCCGCCATGGCACGCGTGTCCGTTGCCTTTCGTTCTTTGCGGCTCTGCACCCGTCCCTCTCGATCCACGCGCGGGTTGGCTGTTTGCCGCCCCGAAGGCGCATAATACGCCATGGTTGGGGGCAACGCCCCGCGGATTCGGAACAGCACCTGACACAAGCCCCGAAAGGGCGAAACAACGGGTTTATTTCATGCGCGTAATGATTACAGGCGGCGGCACCGGCGGACACACGTCGCCTGCAACAGCCATTATCGAGGAACTGCGCAGGCGCGATCCGCGCCTGCTCGTCATCTGGGTCGGCCACTGTGGCGGCATTGAAGAACGCGTCGCCGCGTCCGCAGGCGTGCCCTTCCGCGGACTGCCCGTCGAGGGATGGCCCCGCCGTAAAACACCCCGTATGGCATGGACCCTCGCCAAACTTGCATGGTCCGCCTTCCGGGCCGCCGCATGGCTTTGGCGCTTCCGGCCCCAGGCCGTTATCGGCGTCGGCGGATACGTCTCCCTGCCGCTTGTCTGGGCCGCCCAGCGCCTCGGCATACCCACTTTCCTCCACGAACAAAACAAGCGGCTCGGCATGGCGAACCGCCTCTGTGCCGCACACGCCGCACGCATCTTCCTCAGTTACCCCGACACCATCGGAGATTATCCCGCCGACCGCGCCCTGGTCGTTGGCAACCCTGTCCGCAGCGGATTTATCACCCCCCCGGACCAAAAGATTGCACGGCGCAAATTCGGTCTCGACCCCAATGTGCCCGTTGTCCTTATCAGCGGCGGCAGCCAGGGTGCCCGCACCCTCAACCGCGCCGTACTGGGTATGGCCGGGAACTTCCGCCCCGAAGAGGCGCAGTTCCTCTGGATGACCGGACGCACAGACGCCGCCGAAATGCTGGAAAAGGCCGCCCCATGGAAGGGCCGCGTGCAGGTTCATCCCTTCATAGAGGACATGCCCGCCGCCTGCGCCGCCGCCGACCTTATCGTCAGCCGGGCGGGCGCATCCAGCACCGCCGAAATCGCCGTTCTTGGAAAGCCGTCCATCCTCGTTCCATTCCCCTTCGCCACCGACAACCACCAGGAGCACAACGCCCGCGCCTTTGTCGATGCCGGTGCCGCCATCCTTGTCCTTGACAAGGAATGCGACGCGGCCCGCTTGGAATCCGTTGTCCGCGAACTCCTTTCCGACCCGGCCCGTATCGAAATAATGGCGCAAGCCGCCAAAACCATCGCCAAGCCCATGGCCGCAGAGACCGTCGTGGAAGAGATCATCACGGAAATCTTTTCGAAGGACGCTTCACCCGAAGAATAGCAACTGGGGGAGAGGGCAGACCCTCAAGAAAGCGGCCAAAGGGTATGTTCTTGTGCCCCCCTGTGGCGGGGCAGGCCCGAAGGGCCGGGGGGGGGATTGGGCTTTTCTTGAAGAAGGGAGTTCCGGGCCGAACCTGAACCCTGCTGCCGCCCCTACTCCTGCGTCACCTCGCAGGGCACCTTCGCCGCCTTCTCCTCCTGCAAGTGCTCCAGGTGTGCCACGAGAATATCCTCGGCATATTTGAGATGCCGTTCCACGAGCGCTTCCGCCTCGGCCACATCCCCCATGCGGCAATACGTCACCAACTCTTGGTGCATCGGGCCGAAGGCCCACTGCTGGTTCGGCACCGCCAGCACCGTGCGCGAATAACGCCGTCCCACATGCTGGTGCGTCTGGATCAGGTCCAGCAGCATCGGCATCTGCGCCCGCGCATAAAGCGTCATATGAAACTCAAAATCAAGCTGAAGCCGCACATTCACATCCGGCTCGTGCCGCAACGCCGCATTGATGTCCAGCGCCCGCTGAAAATCCGGTTCTGTCAGGTGCGGTATCGCCAGCCGAATCGCCCGCATCTCCAGCGCCGTGAGTATCTGGCAAAGCTGGCGCACCTCCTCGATGGAGATCGGACGCACCACCGCACCCCGGTACGGATGAATCGTGACGAACCCTTCCGCCTCCAGCAGGCGCAGCGCCTCACGCAGCGGATTGTTGCTCACCCCCAATTCCTCTGCGAGCTGGTTTTGCCGCAATGGCATATTTTCTGCCAGCGCCCCTTCCAGAATCTTGGTGCGCAGACGATTCGCAATCCGCTGTCCCAGCGTCAGCGTGTCCTCAGACTCTGTCCTGTTCAAGAGATCCATACTGCCTCGATCATACCTTGGAGGACCGCCACCCGGTCCCCGCACACGCCCTGCATTATGGGCCAATCTTTCCGGCCATTTCCACTGTTCACCGTTGCTGCCGTTTACTGCCGATTTGCCGCGCTCCCGGCTGCCTGCGCCAATACCTTGTATTCTTTCAACAATTCCACTTCTGTGTATGTTCCAAATGATTTCCGCAACAGACAACCGGCCTTCGTTTGGACAAGATTTGTTCCCCTTTGCGGCACAGAACCCGGTCTTGGGGATTTTCCAGTTGCCGCAGCCGCCCACAACGGTCAAATGTTTGCCATCGCCTGTCCTGATTGTGCTACAATAAATTTGAAAATCCCATTTGAAAAGGAGAACTGCATGCCCTCCTATCAGCCCGGTTCAGACACGCGCAACCGCTTGTTGGTTGCCGCGGCGGAAGTGTTTGCCGAGCAGGGGTTTCGGCACGCGCGTATCAGCGATATTTGCCAGCGGGCGCAGGCAAACATCGCCGCCGTCAACTATCATTTTGGCGACAAGGAAAGCCTGTATCTGGCCGTCGTGCATAAACTGGACGAGGAATCGAAAGCGGATGCGGCCTATATGCAGATTGATCAGGCGGCGGCGCCTGCGGAAAAACTGCATACCTTCATCCGCGAATTTTTGGGCATACTGCTGAAGAGCGGTCCGTCCACCTGGCTGGGCAAACTCATGGCGCGCGAAATGATCGAGCCCACCGCCGCGCTGGACTATATGATAGAAAAGGTTATTCCGCCCGTGGACGGCGCCGTGCGCGGCATCGTCGGCGAAATTCTCTCCCTCGAGCCGGAACATCCCACGGTTCGCCTGTGCGTGAGCAGCATTCTGAGCCAGTGCATGATTTACTTCGATACAAAAGAAATCGCGCTGCGGATGAACCCCGAGCTGCTCAATGCAGACGGCAGCTACGCTCCCGCCGTCATCTCCATTCTGGCGGAACACGTCACGCAATTCTCCCTGCATGGCATGCAGTCCATGGCGGTTCCGACCGCCGGCATGCAGACTGGAAAGTGAGGCACCATGAATTACCAAAGACTCCTGGCCCTTCTGGCGGCGGGCACCCTCCTGGGTGCGGCCGCGTTGCTCGTTGCCCCGTCGGGCACGGCCAAGGTTCGCGCGGAAGAGAAGCCCGCCCTGGGCACGCTGAAACCGGAAAGCGCGGCCCGGGCCGACACGCCCGCGGCCGGCGTGCCCACGTCCCCGGTCGAATCGGCCGAACGCGAAACCGTGCTCCGGCTCACCGGCACCCTTGCGGCCGATGAGAAATCCGACGTGGCCAGCAACACCAACGGCATCGTGCAGAAGGTGTTTGTCGAACGCGGCAGCATGGTCAATGAGGGCGACATTCTCGTTCAGGTTGATCCGACCGATGTGCGGAACATGCTTAACCAGGGACTCGCCGGGCTGGAGGAGCTCAAGGTCCGCCTCGGCATCAAAGACGAAAAGTCCCCCTACAGCGTGGAGAACCAGCCCGAGGTGAAGATGGCCAAGGCGGCCATGAACCTCGCGCGGGTCAATCTCGACCGTTTTATGAAGCTCTACGAGCAGGACGTGCTTCCCAAGGCCGACTATGACCGCGTGCTCTTTGAATGCGACAGCGCGGCCCAGCGCTACGAGCAGGCCCGCCTGCAAATGAGCCAGCTTTACCAGAGCTACCTTACCGGCCAGACCAAGCTCGACGCCCTGCGCAAGGCACTCGACGATTGCTCCATCCGCGCCCCCTTCAGCGGCTACGTTGCCGAGCGTCTCATCAACGTCGGCGAGCGGGTCTCGCCCAGCCCCATGGGCAAGGGCGCGGCCGTAGCGACGCTTCTCAAGCTCGATCCGCTGCGCCTCGTGCTCACCGTGCCCCAGCAGAGCGTCGGCCGGATCACTCCGGGACAGACCGTCAGCTTCAGGGTTGACAGTCTGCCGGACCGCAGCTTCACCGGCGAAATCCGCTATGTGGGGCCCTCCGTCGAGAGCAATTCGCGCTCCATGACCGTCGAGGCCATGGTTCCCAATCCCGACCATATTCTGCGCCCCGGCACTTTCGCCTCTGCCGAGGTGGCTCTGCCCGAAAAGAGCAAGCGGCTGCTGGTCCCCGGATCGGCCGTGGTCAGGGACAACGACATCGCCAGACTCTTCGTCGTCCGCGACGGCGTTGCCCGCGAACAGGTGGTCTCGACCGGCGACATCCGCGGCGGCAAGATTGAGATTACGGGCGGCCTTTCGGGAGACGAGACCGTAATCACCGCCCCGGAACACATTCATGACGGAGACAAGGTGTCCTAATGCACAAACTCGCGGAAATCTGCATACGCCGCCCCGTTTTCGCCACAGTGCTCATGCTCATGCTGGTGGTTTTTGGCATATTCGGCTACACCCGCATGGGCGTCGACTGGTTCCCCAAAGTCGATTTTCCAGTCGTGCTGGTGACCACGATCTGGCCCGGAACCGCGCCGGAAGAGATGGAGACCGAAGTCAGCGACAAGATCGAGGAGGCAGTCAACACCGTCAGCGGCATTCAGGAACTCCGCTCGGTGTCGGCCGAGGGCGTCTCGCAGGTCATCATCATGTTCGCCATGGAAAAGGACGTGAACGTGGCGGGACAGGAAGTGCGCGACAAGATCGACCAAATCCTGAACAATCTGCCCCAGGGCGTGAAACAGCCCATGATTACCAAGATGGACCCCGATGCGTCGCCCGTTCTGTCCCTGGCAATCTCGGGCAACTTTCCCGTAAAGGAACTCACCGAATATACCGACAAGGTCCTCAGACGCCAATTGGAGTCGGTGGCGGGCGTGGGTCAGGCGATGATCGTTGGCGGACAGCCCCGCCAGATCAACGTGAAACTGAACCCGCTCAAATTGCGCGCCCAGGGGCTGACCATCATCGACGTGGCGCGCGCCCTGCAGATGCAGAATATACAAATCCCCGGAGGCACCGTCACTGCCGGCCCCGACGAGGCCACACTGCGCACACTGGGCCGCGTGGCCACCGTGGAGGAGATGGGTTTCATTCCCGTCACAATCCGAAATGGGCACGTGGTGAAGGTGTCCGACGTGGCCGAACTCGAGGACGGCGTCAAGCAGGCGGACAGCCTGGCCCAGCTTGACGAGACGCCCGCGGTGCTGCTCAACATCCGAAAGCAGTCGGGCACAAACACCATAGAAGTGGTTAGAAACGTCAAACAGCGGATGAAGGAAATCCCCCTCCCCAGGGATTACCATCTGGAAATCGTCCGCGACCAGTCCACTTTCGTGCAGGCCGCGGTGGATTCGGTTCAGGAGCACCTTGTTTTGGGCAGCATTCTTGCCGCGGTGGTGGTCCTGCTCTTCCTGTCCAACACCCGCACGACGATCATCTCGGCTTTGGCCATTCCCACGTCCATCATTGGCACCTTCGCCATGATGAAGTACATGGGCTTTACCCTCAACGTGCTCACGCTGCTCGCGCTGACACTCTCGGTGGGCATTGTGATCGACGACGCCATCGTCGTGCTCGAAAACATCTTCCGCTTTATCGAGGAGAAAAAACAGAGCCCGCGCGACGCGGCGCGAAACGCGACAAAGGAAATCGGCCTGGCCGTCGTCTCCATCACGCTGTCCCTCTGCGCCGTGTTTTTGCCCATCGCCTTTATGGAGGGCATCGTCGGCCGCTTCATGTGGTCCTTCGGCATCACCATGTGCTCCGCCATCCTCATCAGCATGCTGGTCAGTTTCTCGCTCACGCCCATGCTCGCCTCGCGCTGGCTGCGCGCCGCGCCCGCCGAAACCGAGGCCCCCTCCTCCGGCGCCGGCGCGTGGAAACCGGAAAAGAAGAAACGCGACTCCAAGCACCGCGGCGGCTACCGCTTTGTCGAGGGCGGCTATCTTGCGCTGCTTGCTTTCTCGCTGCGCCAGCGCTGGCTTGTGGTTCTCGTCATGATCGCCCTCCTCGTTTCCATCTACTTCGAGGTGAAGATAATCCCGAAGAACTTCATGTCCAACGACGACCAGTCGCAGTTCAATGTTGAAGTGCGGACGCCCGAGGGCACATCGCTTGACGCCACGCAGATGATCCTTGCGCGCGTCGCGCGCGACGTGCGCAAACTGGAGGGCGTCCGCTACACCGTCACCAGCACCGCCGAGACGGAACAGCGCATCTCCAATCTGGGCACCATTTTTGTCAAGCTGGTGAATCCCTGGGAACGCAGTTTCGCGGAGAACGAGGTCATGGACTATATCCGCAAGAACGTGCTGCCCAAATACGACGCCGACAAACTGCGCACGAGCGTGGTGCCCATCGCCGCCATCGCAGGCGGCGGCTCGCAGGCCGCCATTCAGTACACTGTGGGCGGCCCCGACATGGCCAAACTCGAGGAATACTCCAACAGTATCATGGAGCGTCTCCGGCAATATCCCGGCGTCGTGGACGTCGATTCCACCCTGGTCATCGGCAAGCCCCAGTACGGCGTCACCGTCGACCGCGCCAAGGCCGCCGATCTGGGCGTTTCCATCGCCGACATTGCGAACACGCTGCGCCTGCTTGTCGCCGGCGACAAGGTGACCGACTTCAGTGAAAAAGGCGAGCAGTACGAGGTGCATGTGCGCGCCGCCGCCGAGTACAGAAACGACATTTCAGAGCTTGCCATGGTTTCCGTCCCCTCCATGACCCGGGGCTCTGTGCCGCTGAGCGACGTGGCCGTCTTCGAGCGCAGCACGGGACCCGCCCGAATCAACCGTCTGGACAGGACCCGCCAGGTAACCGTGCTGGCCAACCTGTCCCCGGGCGTTTCCCAGGCCGACGTGCTCGACGCCATCGGCGACACCGTGGCAAAACTCCAGATGGGCCCCGAATACAAAGTTGCGCTCGCCGGAGAATCCAAAGAGCTGAAAAAGGCGTTCTATGCGTATATGATCGTGTTTGTCACCGCATTTCTCTTCATCTACCTTGTGCTCGCGGCCCAGTTCGAGTCCTGGCTCCATCCCGTCACCATCCTCATTTCGCTGCCGCTTACACTGCCTTTCGCCCTCTTCTCGCTTATCGTCTTCGGCGAGTCGCTCAATGTTCTCAGCCTGCTCGGCATCCTCGTGCTCTTCGCCGTGGTGAAGAAGAACGCCATCCTGCAGATCGACCACACCATCCAGCTGCGCGCCGGGGGGCTGTCCGCAAATGAGGCCGTCATGCGCGCAAACCGCGACCGCCTGCGCCCGATCCTCATGACCACGGTCGCCTTCGTCGCGGGCATGCTGCCGCTGCTCGTTTCCAACGGCACCGGCGCCGCCACCAACAAGACCATCAGTTGCGTCATTATCGGCGGGCAGACCCTCGCCCTGCTGCTCACGCTTATTGCCACCCCGGTCATGTACTCCCTCTTCGACGATCTTGTAAACTCCCGCGTTGTCCGCTGGCTCGGTCGGCTCGGCCCCGCCCAACCCGAATAACAGGCGAACCAAGAGCACAAACTGGGACGACAGGCGAGGGTGCCTACACTGTCTTGGGCATGCGGGCCGCCTGCGGTACGTACCGCAGGCGGCCCCGGCGGCCCGGCGGCCTTGTGCTTCCTGTTCCCCCGTGCCCAAGTTACACTGGGGCACGCACTTCGCCCCTGTTAATCCCACATCGGGGGGGGGGGCGGCGAAAGCCGACCGGGGGGTGTCCCCCCGCACCGTCCTACTCCCCTTTCACATGCCCCTTGAAGAATTCCCAAATCACCTCGCTCGCCTTGAAATCCCGGCTCGCCCGGCCCAGCGACCACTGCTTCTGAATCAGCGGCCCGCCCGGCCACGTGTGTCCGCCGCGCTCCACCGCGTACAGCACCACATCACTTTGCGGCGTTGCCCCGCGATACCTGTCGATATGCGTGCGTGTGCCGCACTGCGACCCGTGATGCGCCAGCCGCGCCGTCTCCGGCACCGGGTCACAACCGTTGTGCTTCACCCAGAAATCCACCGTACCGTCAATCGAAAGCACCCGCGCCGGTTTGATGATCGGCAGCGCCCCGCCCTGCCACAGCACAATGGGATCGGCCGTGCCGTTGATCATGAGCATGGGCACCGGCCCCTCCGGTTTCAGGTCCGGCAGCGCGTGCTCCGCAATCGTTCCGATTACCGGCGCCGCCGCCGCAATCCGCTCCGACATCCCGCAGGCAACCATGTGCGTCAGCATCCCCCCGTTCGACGCCCCCGTCACATAGACACGCTTCCCATCGATCCGGTAATCGCGCTCGATTTCATCCATCACCCGCCCCACAAACCCCACATCATCCACCGGCGTATCATACCCCGGCCAGCCCGGCGCGTTCATGCCCGAGTTCCACTTGTGGTCCAGCCCACGGGGATACACCACGATAAACCCTTCCCGGTCCGACACCGCATTAAACCCCGTCAGCCACGCCATCAACCCCGGCGTCATCCCCGCCCCGTGCAGCACCACCACCAGCGGCACCACCGTCTTCCCGTCATACGACCTAGGCACATGCACCACATACCCCCGCTCCCGCCCCTCATATACGACCCGGCCCCGCTCTCCCCGCCCCACCGAAAGACACCCCGTCAGCACAAACACCTGACATACCACCAGCACCAACATCACCGCCCGCAACACACCCAAACATCTTCCACGCATCACAAAGACCTCCAGAAGCCACTTGCTTAGACCCCCCCTCGAGGGGGCTTGTCCCGCCGAAGCTTCCTGGCG
>CAZOMH010000016.1:0-20242 GCA_964580415.1 uncultured Nitrospirales bacterium | reverse complement strand
CGACGATGTCGGGCTTGACGTCGATCATCTCAAAGCAGCGCTCGGCGCTGGCCACGCTGGTCTGCACGAGGTTGTTCACGTCGGACATCTTGCGGACCGGATCGAGCATCATCGCCAGCGCGAAGTACAGCTTGGCGAGATCGCCGGCGTCGAGCAGGCCCGCCTCCACGCGGCGTCCGCTGAACAGCACAAAACCCACCACGCCCAGCACCAGCAGAAACTCGGTGGTCGGGCCCGTGGCCGCGTGCAGGCGGCCCATTTTGTAGAGAAACTGGCGCAGCCTGTCGATCTCGGCGCCGACGCGTCCGATCTCGTACTGCTCCATGTTGTAGCCCTTGATGATCGCGATGCCCCGCACGGTCTCGTTGACCACGGAGGTCATGGAGGCGATCTTTTGCAGCGAACGGCGCACGCTCTTGCGCATCTTCTTGCCAATGAACACCAGCGCGTAGAGCACCACGGGCAGCACGCACACGCCCACGATGGTCAACTGCCAGTCCACGCTCACCGCGACGGCGAAGAGCATCAGAATCTTGAACGGTTCGCGCATCATTTTGACGAACACACCCTCAAGACCGCGGTTCACCATGAACATGTCGTTGTTGAAGCGCGCCAGAATCTCGCCCGAGGGGCGCGACTCGAAAAAGCCCATCGACTGGCGCATCAGGTTGTCGTACATGTCCTTGCCCACGTCCGTGGTGACACGCGCGCCGATGGTTGCGGCGAAATATTCCTGGAAGAACCGCGCCACCCCGACGAACAGCGCCAGCAGTGTCACCAGCACGCACGCAATCACCAGCGCGCGCATGCGGTCCGCGCGCATCGCGGCAACCATGGACCGGAACCCGTTCTCCAGCCCGGAAGGCGCCCAGCCGATGTAGCCGCGCATCGTGTCCGAGTATTCCTGAATATCCCGGCACATTTTCTCCGCCGGGTCTTCCCTGAGCTGGCTTTTGCCGTGCTGGTCCACATGGGGCGCGGCCAGTTCCGCGGCGGTGGGCGGCGTGTAGAAGGTGAGCTTGATCACCGTGCCCACGGTGACCAGCATGGCGCCGAAAGAGACGGCGATTACAATCGCCAGCGCCAGCGAGGTGAGCAGCCGGGCTTTGTAGCGCCAGGCATAGCCCAGCAACCGCTTGTACACCCCCCATGCAGAGCCTTTAGGTTGGTGCATGGCGGAAGAAGAAAGGTCGCCGCCGCTGATGCCGAGCATGATGAATCCTTTAAAAGACCTTGAAAATATGAAGATTGGGCAGGCCGCATGGTACCACAGCAGCGCCGGAACGGTCAAAGAATGCGCGGGGTCGCACCTTCATTTCGGCCATCCGCAGGGCTGTTCCCGTCTCCTGTGCTTTCCGTGGAATATGCCGTTTGCGGTCCGCGTCCACGGCGCAAAACTCCGCCCGCGGTCCGCGTTTCCCGCCGGCCGACCCGCACTATGCGGAGAGTGGTTTTTCCGGATTGCCTTCCCGTTCACGCAGTTCTTTTCGGAACATCAGGAAGAAGACCGCCCATGCGCTGTACCAGCAGATGACGAGGGAGAAGAGGTCGTGGCTCAGGAAGTGCTCGCCGCGCAACTCCTGCGTAACGGCAAAGATGGTGCCGAGACCGAGGCCGAACGCCATCCCGAGACGGCGGTATTGCGGCCGGTAGAAGGAAAACAGGAAATAGAGGCTGAGAAAGGCAAAGCCGCCGGAAGAGTGCGCCCCGGGAAAACCATGTCCGATGGGCAGGCCCGGCGGCACGGAATCAAACAGGCGGATGTGGGGCTTGTCGCCGCCAAAGAGTGCAAGGCTGCCGGGGGTATAGATGTGGGTGCAGCTCTTGATGAGGAAGACAATCCCCGGACTGACAAGGCTTCCGAAGAGAAGATAGGCGGCCCCTTTGCGGCAGCGCCGCAACCTCTTTACGAAAAAAGAAAGGACCAGAACAATGAAGACGACCGCGATGATGCCTGCAACGAGGTTCTGTCCGCCCTTGTGCAGCATGCCCGAAGTGATGAAATGCGACTTCAGCGGCCAGGAATGGGTTCCGGCATCGTAGAAGGGCCGTTCTATCGCAACGTCGAGTCCTGAATATTCGGAAAAAACGGCAAAGACCGCGATGCAAAACGGGAGAAGAAGGCCGGTTTTCACCGCGCAATTGGAATGTGTCACGTCGGTTCCTTACGACCGCTTGGGGAATCGGCCTTCGGACATTGACCCGTCCCCGGGCACCCGGCGCACATGGCCAGGATCATTTGCAGGGACGATTATACAGTATACTTGATGCCCGGCGTCCGGCATTCGTCGCGCATCTGTGTTCATCAAGAGAACGTCATGATCCAACACCGACCCCATGGAGATGATTTCCCATGCAGCGAATGTTTTTGTCTGGGGCGCTGCTGTGCGCGGCGTTTTCCGCTGCCGCCGCGCCCACGCTTTCAGCGTTTCCTGTTTTCTCCGGCGACCTTGGCAAGGTGCGCGTGATGGTTGTGGTGACCGGGGCGGAACCGGCGGCAAAGCCGGAATTCTCCGCACACAGTGCGCGGATTGCCGGGGTGTTCACGGCGCCCGAATGGGGTGTTTCGGATGCCGCACTGTGCATGGTGGATGTGGACCGTGACCCGCAGGTGTCCTCGGCCACGCTCAATATACGGCTGAACGACATGGAGACAACCTGTGAACTGCCGGCTGCAGTTGATCTTTCCTCGCTTTCCTGGGAGTGCCATTACGCGGGAAAGGAGGTGCGCAGTGACAATCCCGGCGCGCCCCCGGGCGATGATGCCGGCTGGAAAGCGGCGGAAGTGCCGGGGATCGTTCAGGACACCGGGGTTACGTGGTTCCGAACGCGGATGACCGTTCCCGACGGTCTTCAGGACATGCCGTTGCGCGTGTTCCTGACCGCCGTGGACGACAATGACGTCACTTTCTTCAATGACGCGCGCATCGGGGCCACGGAGGGCTGGAACAAGCCCCGCGAGTACGCCGTGCCTTCCGCGGCGGTACGCTGGGGCAAAACGAACACCCTGTATGTGGCTGTGGACAACCGGTGCTGGAGCGGGGGGATATACCGGTCGCCGGTGCTGCTCACGGCAGGACAGGACCGGACGCTTTTCACAAGCTATTTTGACCTTCCGAAGCAGAAGGAGGCGGACCGGGCGCAGGCCGGGACCATCGGGCCGAGACTTCCGGCGGGGACGATGGCACCAAGACCTGCGGCGGGGACGCCGCAGCCACGGCCGCTGCATGTGGAGGGCGGCGTGCTGCGCTATCCCGACGGCGCCGAACCGGCGCTTTGGGGCGTGAACTATTACACGCAAAGCTGGAGCCAGTATGAGAGTTTGCGCAGCGCGGGCGTGGACCACAGGCAGGCGATTATTGACGATTTCGACGATTTGGAGCGCATGAACATCGACATCGTGCGCATTCATGTGTTCGACCGGGAGATATCCGACGGTGACGGCAATCTGGTGCCCAATGAGCATCTCGATTTGCTGGACCGCATCGTGGCGGAATGCGACAAGCGGGGCATCTATCTCATGCTCACGCCCATCGCGTGGTGGGGGAGTCCCGGCAGTCAGCCCAATGCGTTCTCCCGGGCGACGCCCAAGCAGGCCATGGGCCTCTGGCCCGAGCGCTGGGCCGCGCAGGCCAACTACCTGCGCCAGTTTCTGGCGCACAAGAATCCGCACACGGGCAACCGGTTGGTGGACGAGCCCTGTCTTGCCCTGTTCGAGATCATCAATGAGCCCGACTACTGGACGCTCGAACAGATACGGAAACGCGAGCCGGGAAACGCCTACGGCGAGGACCCTGCGAGCAATCTGCGCGGACTCGACGGCGCACGTGCGGCGTGGGAACGCTTCGTGCCGGACCCGGCCTGGCGCACGGGTGAGATGTACGCATGGTTCCGCTATGACACCATTCGCCGCTATATCGACACGATGGTTGGCGCGATGCGCGAAACAGGCGCGAAACAGCCCATCGCCTATTTTCGCACCTGGTGGGCCGGCAACCCCGACATTGTGCGGGCTATTGCGGACAGCCGCGCCGACGCCTTCACCATCGGCGCCTATCCGGGCGGGCTGCCCGCGACACCGGTCAACGACGCGAAAAATCTCCTCGGTGAAACGAAGGATTGGGATTTGGAGCAGTGTCTCGCGGCAAAGGCGCGGCTCGTCTACGAGTTCGACGCGCCGGGCAGTCTGCACCAGATCAGCACTTATCCCGCATTGGCGCGGCAGTTTCGCGGGCTCGGGGTGCAGGCCGCGAGCCAGTTTCAGTACGATGCGCGGGACGTGGCCGCGTGGAATCCCGACTGGCCCCAGCATTACCTCAACCTGCGCCACACACCGGAACGCGCCGTGAGCCACATGATCGCCGGGGAACTCTTCCGCCGTTTGCCGCGCGGCGCACGGATGGAGTTGCCCGACGACGACGTGGTCTGCCCGCCCGGCGCGTTCAGTTTCGGAAAAAACGCCGCGCTGATCTGCGCCCCCGACTGCTACATGCAGGCGCGGCCCGCCGGCTGGCAGCCGCTGGAAGCGCCCGACAGCCCCAAGAAGATCGTTTCCGTGGGGTCATGCCCCTATTTCGATTACGAAGGCACCGGCGTGGCGTTCTTGGAGATTAACGGCAACAAGGCCAAACTCACTGTGTACGCTGATGTGGACCGCCTGCGGGAAGACCTGACCGGCACGCCGGAAGCACCCCTGACGAGACTGGTGGAGCGGGAGCATCCGTTTCGCATGAAGATGAAAGGATGGGAAAAAGCAAAGGCGGTGCGGCTGACGGACCAAAGAGCCGTGACTGCCAATGAGTCCGGATGGCTGATCAAGCCGGGGGATTATGACCTGAGCCGGTAGGAAAGAGGGCGTTCAGGCCGGGTCCGTCGCGAATCGCGGTCCTTTTCCAGGAAGCGGCGGCGACAGCACCCCGGCCGGCATTATGTCAAGCCGGCCAAAGCGCCGCCGCCGCCGCGTTTTTTCCCTGCAAGAACAAGACACACAGTCCCGCGGGAAGAACGTATGCCGGACAAAGCCCGGCAGGCCGCTCAGGAAAGCATGCATCCAAAGAACGACGCCATGGGCGCGTTCACCGGGGGCTCGCCGGTGCGGTCGTACTTCTTAAACTCGACATGGCCGTCCATGTACAGCACGTTGCAGCCGCCGGGGATATGATTGAATCCGGCCGGGGAGGTGGAAAGCAGGTCAAACATGATCCACACCGCGCTTTGCGCAACATTGGCGCTGCCCGCATTGTTGATGTCGGTGATAAGGAAACGCTCGATGCCGTCGCGCAACCTGTATACGGTGTTTCCGCCGCCGTTGCCGGCGCCGGTCGGTTCATTCATGCCGCTCTGCGTCAGGTCGGCGTCCTTGTCCCCGCCCGGGGCATTGCCGTGGATGTTGCATTCATAATAAGCGACCGTGCTCGCGTCGGAAAGCACCGTGTACAGCGCGGCGTTGACCTGCCTCGGCAGCACGGGGTTGGGCGGCTGGGTGCCGGGCAGCGAGAATTCCACTCCGGTCAGCAGCGGAATCGCAGTGGCGCTTGTGAAGGGCTCGCTGTCGTTCGCGCCCGCTTTGTCAACAACCCAGCCGATATAGCCGTAACTGTTGTCGGCGGACCGTCCGCACTTGTTGCTGCCCCGCGCCGCATAGCCCATGCACCATTCCTTGGTGAATTCGTTCTTTACAAGATCGACGGCTTCGGCAAGCCCGGCCTTTGACGGGCAGAACATGAGCATCGGATCGGTCAAATACTCGGGATACAGGGTGAACACATTCGGGGCGACATCGAAAGCACCGTGGAAACCCGCTATCGCATCCGGGTCGTTCGGTATTGCCGGGTAGCTGCCGGCCTGAATCGGCGGATAGCTGCCGCGGGCCTCGTTCGAATACATTTTCATGATGATTCCCCACTGCTTCAGATTGTTCTGGCAGGAGGAGCGCCGCGCAGCCTCGCGGGCGCGGGCAAGCGCCGGCAGCAGGATCGCCGCCAGGATGCCGATGATCGCGATGACCACCAGCAGTTCGATCAGGGTAAAACCGTGCCTCTTCATAGAATGAATTCCTTTTCTATCCTGGTTCGCCGCCGCGGCACCTTGCCCGCCGCGAAAGCAGTTGGTACCACCGGGTACCGCAATGACACCATACGGCTATTATCGCACGTCCGCAGATTGCCGTAAACGCTGTTGTTTCGACTGTGGTGGCCGGAAAACTGTCCGTCTCCGGTGTTGCGGGTCCTCCTGTTTCTTTTGGGGGGGTTGCGTATCCGGGTTTTCGGGCACGGCCCCGGCGGAGAAACGCCGCGGCCCGGGATTACATGGTCAGAATGCCCGTAAACGCCGCTATGCCTTCGTTGGCCGGGGCGTCTCCTTTGCGCTCGTACTTCTTGAACTCGACATGGCCGTCCATGTACAGGACGTTTGCGCCGCCGGGTATGTGGTTGTATGCCTTGGGGGAGGTGGAGAGTTGGTCAAACATGACCCACACCGCGCTTTGGGCGACATTGGCGCTGCCCGCGTTGTTGATGTCCGTGATGAGGAAGCGCTCGATGCCTTCGCGGAAACGGTATACCGTGTCGCCGCCGCCATTGCCGCTGCCGGCAGGCTCGTTCATGCCGGCGTCCGCCATGTTCGCGTCCTTGTCGGCGCTCGGCGCGATTCCGTGCCTGGTGCCGTTGTACAGTTCCAGGAGCGTGGCCGTGTCCGCCACCATCGTGTAGAGAATGGCGTTTATCTGGCGCGGAAGAACCGCATCGGCCGCGAGATTGCCGGGCAATGTCAGGCCGACCGCCTGCATCAGGGACACCGCGCTGGCGGACGTGACCGGTTCACTGTCCCGGGTGGTTGTGGAGGCGCGGTCAATCACCCAGCCGAGGTAGCCGTAGCAACTGTCAATGGCGCGGGCGCAGTCCTTTCCGCCGTTCGGGGCCGGGGCATAGCCGAAGCACCATTCATCGTTGATTTTGGTCTTGGCTACCGCCTCGCCGAGCCCGGCCTTTGAAGGACAAAACCCGATCATCGGGTCGGTCAGGTACTCGGGGTAGAGGCAGAACACGTTTGGTCCCGCGTCCAGCACCCAGGTGTATCCGCCGCCTTCTGCGGGAGAAATGGCGTAGTTTCCAAGCTGCATTGGGGGGAAGCCGCCATTTGCCTCGTTCGAGTACATTTTGAACACCAGTCCCCACTGCTTCAGGTTGTTCTGGCAGGAGGACCGCCGTGCGGCCTCGCGGGCGCGGGCCAGCGCCGGCAGCAGTATGGCGGCCAGAATGCCGATGATTGCGATGACCACCAGCAGCTCAATGAGGGTGAATCCGCGGTTCTTCATGGTAGTAAGCCCTTTATACAAAAGCACTTGCTGCTGCGCCGTTTAGCCACAAGGCAAAGCGGCCGGACTATCGGGCGGCCAACGGTACCCTAATTGGACTCTTTCCCAGCGCCCGCGGTTTTGCCGGTATTTGCAGGACAGTGTGCGCCGTTTGCGGCCGGCCGCAACGGCGGCCGGGCCTGGCAACCGCCGCTTTCTGTTTGGCGTCCGCCCCGGTCTCAAAAACACCGTTTTTGCACCCGGCGCACCACAGGTCTATAATATCGACCCCGGGGGAACGCCGTGCATCCCGGGTATCAACAGGATTGCGTTCACGGCGCTGCGAGGGACGATGCAAGACGACGCACGAATCACGCGGGGGCTTTCTTTTGACGATGTGCTGCTGCGCCCGGCCCGCTCGGGCGTGCTTCCACGCGACACCGAAGTCCGCACCCGGCTCGCCCGGAACCTGTCGGTAAACATTCCCGTGCTCAGCGCGGCGATGGATACGGTTACCGAGGCGCGATTGGCGATTGCCATCGCGCAGGAGGGCGGCCTGGGTGTCATTCACAAGAACCTCACGGTGGAGGAACAGGCCGAAGAGGTGGACCGTGTCAAACGGTCCCAGGCAGGCATAATCTCGCATCCGTTTACGCTCACGCCCGACCACAAGCTGGGCGACGCCGAAGCGCTGATGGCGCGGTATCACGTGTCCGGCGTGCCGATCACGGACAAGACGGGCATGCTCATGGGCATTCTGACCAACCGTGACCTGCGTTTCGAGGAGGATTTCGAGCGGTCCATTTCCGAGGTGATGACCCCCCGCGAACGGCTCATCACCATGACCGCCGGCGTCTCCATGGAGGAGGCGAAACGGCTGCTGCACAAGCACCGCATTGAAAAGCTGCCCATCGTCAACGAGCACGGCCGCCTGGTCGGACTGCTGACGATTAAGGACATCATGAAGGCCCGCGATTTCCCGCACCGTTGCACCGACGAACTCGGAAGGCTGCGGGTGGGTGCGGCGGTAGGCGTGGGACGGGGCGAACTGGAGCGCGTTGACGCGCTCCTTACCGCGGGGGCCGACGTGCTCGTGCTCGACTCCGCCCACGGCCACTCCGAAATGGTTATCGACACGGTGGCCCAGATCAAGAAGACCTTCCCCGATTCGCATCTGATTGCGGGCAACATCGTCACGGCCGAGGCCGCGCGCGACCTGTGCGAGGCCGGCGCCGACGCGGTCAAGGTGGGTGTCGGGCCGGGCGCAATCTGCACCACGCGCGTCGTTGCCGGTGTCGGCGTGCCCCAGTTGACCGCCATTATGGAAGTGGCGGCCGAGTGCCGCAGCCGCGGCGTGCCCGTCATAGCCGACGGCGGCATCAAGTATTCCGGCGATATTGCCAAGGCCATTGCGGCCGGCGCGGATTCCGTGATGATCGGCAGCCTCTTTGCGGGCACCGAGGAAAGCCCCGGCGAAAAGGTGCTCTTCGAGGGCCGCACCTACAAGGTCGTGCGCGGCATGGGCTCGATGAAGGCCATGCAGCGCGGCAGCAAGGCCCGCTACATGCAGTTCGACGTCGAAGGCACCAAGCTCGTGCCCGAGGGCATAGAGGCGCGCGTCGCCTACCGCGGCGCCCTGTCCGACTATGTCCACCAGCTTGTCGGCGGACTGCGCGCGGCCATGGGCTACTGCGGCTGCAGGAACATTGCGGAAATGCAGACCAAGACCCGCTTCGTCGAGATGACCGCCGCGGGCCTCCGCGAAAGCCACCCCCATGACGTGACCATCATCGAGGACGCGCCCAACTACCAGGTGCCAAGATAAGAACATTGACCACGGAATACACGGAAGAGAGCAGGAAGAGATGGGCAGGCTATTCTGCGAAGAGGAAAGTTACGCCATCCGCGGTGCCGTGTTTGAAGTGTATAAAGAGATGGGATGCGGGTATAGGGAACCGGTCTATCAGGAATGCATGGAGCGTGAACTGGCTGAACGCGACATTCCTTTCGTGCCACAGAAAGAATTGGTTCTGTTTTATAAAGGCGTTCCGCTGGAACACAGGCACAAGCCCGGCCTGATCTGTTTAGACAAGATTATCGTTGAATTGAAAGCTGTCAAGGAATTGTGTCCCGAACATAGGGCACAGGTAATGAGCTGCCTGAAAGCCACAAAGCTTCGGCTTGGTCTTTTGGTGAACTTCGGACACTATCCGGAAGCTGGAATCGAAAGGATTGTTCTTTAGTTCCCTTCGGTGATTTCCGTGGCCAATGTTCTGGTGTTGTTCTTCTTACTGGTTCGAATCGGAGATGAGAGAGAGACATGCAAGACATCCGCAGACCCATTGTGGTGCTCGATTTCGGCGCCCAGTACAGCAAGCTGATTGCGCGCCGCGTGCGCGAGGCGAAGGTGTACAGCATCATTGTGCCGTACAGCATCTCCGCCGCCGAACTGAAGGCGATGAACCCGGTGGGGATCATCTTCAGCGGCGGCCCGGCCAGCGTACACCAGCCCGGCGCGCCGCATCCCGATCCGGGGGTGTTTGAACTGGGCGTGCCGATTCTCGGCATTTGCTACGGCGTGCAGCTCTTCGCGCACATGCTCGGCGGCCGCGTCGCCCGCGCGGACCAGCGCGAATACGGCATCGCCCATCTGGAACACCGGGACGGCACCGGCTTTCTCGACGGCGTGGACGAGCGCGCGCAGGTGTGGATGAGCCACGGCGACCGGGTCGAACAGCTGCCCGGGGGCTTCATGTCCATCGGTTGCACCGAGAACTCGCCCTATGCCGCCATCGCCGACCCGAAACGCCGTTTCTACGGCGTCCAGTTCCACCCCGAGGTGGCGCACACGCCGCAGGGCGTGAAGATTTTCTCCAATTACGTGCATACCATCTGCGGCTGCCCCGGCGACTGGGACATGGGTTCCTTCGTGGACCTGGCCATTGACGAAATCCGCGCCAAGGTCGGGGGGGACAAGAAGGTGCTCTGCGGCCTGAGCGGCGGTGTCGATTCCAGCGTGGCCGCGGCGCTCATCCACCGCGCCATCGGCGACCGCCTCACCTGCGTTTTTGTGAACAACGGGCTGCTGCGCAAGGGCGAGGCCGAGCTGGTCCAGACGGTGTTCCGCGACCACTTCCACATCAATCTCGTCTATGCCGATGCGGAGGACCAGTTCCTTTCCGCGCTCGCCGCCAAGACCGACCCCGAGGAAAAGCGCAAGACCATCGGCGCGGTGTTTATCGACGTGTTTGAAGCCGAGGCCAAGAAACTGGGCCACCTCGACTTTCTGGCCCAGGGCACGCTCTATCCCGACGTGATCGAGTCCATGTCCGCCACGGGCGGACCCTCGGCGGTCATCAAGAGCCACCACAATGTGGGCGGCCTGCCCGAGAAGATGAACATGGCGCTGCTTGAACCGCTTCGCGAACTGTTCAAAGACGAGGTCCGCGCGCTCGGCCGCGAACTCGGCCTGCCCGAGGAAATCGTCAGCCGCCATCCGTTCCCCGGCCCCGGCCTGGGCGTGCGCTGCATTGGCGCCATCAGCCGCGACCGGCTCGACACGCTGCGCGACGCCGACGCGATCTTCATTGACGAAATCCGCAAGGCCGGCATCTACGACGAAATCTGGCAGGCGCTGGTTTGCCTGCTGCCCGTGAAGAGCGTGGGCGTTCAGGGCGACGAACGCACCTACGAAGAAGTGTGCAGTCTGCGCGCCGTCACCTCATGCGATGCCATGACCGCCGACTGGTACCGGTTCCAGCCCGAACTGCTCCAGCGGGTGGCCAACCGTATTTGCAACGAGGTCAAGCACATCAACCGGGTGATGTATGACATCACCAGCAAGCCGCCCGGAACCATCGAGTGGGAATGACGGCGCGGACGGAGAACGCGCGGTAAGAACGGACGGCGGATGTCCGGCCGAAACGGGGCCGGTTCTGGGGAACCGTGTTTGCCCGGCCCGGTGTATGCCCCCGGGTCTTGGCCGCAAATCCCAAAGGGTGGCCGTCTTTCGGCCTATTTTTCCGCCGCAGCCTTCCTTGCGGCGAGTGATTCCATGAATGCGTCGATGCGCGTGCCGACCTGCTCGTCGGACCAGGCGCGCGTGTCGCTCTGGTCGGCCTCGATCATGATCGTCGGCAGGCCGTGCTTCTCTTCCATGCGGCGCGCCAGCTCGTACTGGCCAAAGGAGTAGGCGCGGCAGCTCCGGTTGGAGTGCATCACAAACCCGTCGAGATGGAACTTTTCCGCCATTTCGAGGAGTTCGCGCTCGCGGTAATCCAGACCGTGGTTGATGTACCCGGCGATGTAGTTGGCCGCCATGGAGCGCAGGAGGTCGTTGTCGTCGCGGTAGGGCGCCTGGTAGCTGAAGCTCTTGGCGTAGGTCGACACCACCAGCGCGGCGTTGTGCTCGCCGAATTTATTGGCCAGAAACTGAATCTTGTACCAGATGGCAAGATTGTCCCAGCCGAGCCGGTATTTCTCGCCCGCCACCGCCGCCACGCCGTCGCGCAGGCGCTCCTGCATCTCGGCCTGCAGGGTCTTGTAGTAGTCGATGCACTCCTGCGTGCCGCGCAGCGTGACAATCGGCGCCAGATGGATAAACGTGTCAAACGAGTTCATCGGCGCGGGCCTGTGCGCCAGCATGTCCTGAACGTCGCGCCACAGTTGCAGCGCCTCTTCGGAACGCCTTACCGTCGCCTCGAAATTGCCCCACACGATGGGCTTGCCGGTGATCTTGCCCACCTGATCCATCATCTCCTGCAACTGGGCCTTCACATAGTCGATGGCCTCGGGCCGGTCTTCGCCGTACTGGTAGGGCGCGTCGATCATAATCAGCGGCACGTCGAAAATGCGCTGCAGTTCCTGGTACCACTTGGTCACGGTGCCGCAGATGTTGTTGCAGCAGACGAGAAAGTCGGGACGGGGCGATCCGCCGATGGGGCTCTTCTTGCTGGCGATGCTGCCGATGTCGCTGCGCGCGTAGGAGCACAGGTCGCGCGAGTAGCCCATGTCCTCGGCCACGGAGCAGCACGAATCGGCCATGCGCATGGTGCCGATCATGGCGGCGTGGTTTTCGGGATAGATGGGGATCACGCCCGCGGCGTGCAGAATCTCCACCGGGCCGCCGCTGGTGATCCAGGCGATCTTCTGGTCCGGGTCGTGCTCGGCGATTTTGGCGCGGATGTAGTAGCGGCCCATGAGCAGCTTCATTTTGTCGCCCGTCTTGATGGGGATGCGCCTGACGCCGTTCGGCTTCTTGCCGCCGAGCAGTTTGGCGATCCTCTGGTCCAGCTTGCGCTTGGCAAAGGTTGCCCGCAGTGCGCCGTAAAGCGCCATTTCCTTGGTCCAGTTCGTCACCTTTTTCGTCAACGTCTTCGCCATGTCTCTAATCCTGGTTCCAACACTCTTTTGCCGGCGGTGATGCTACTTTGCCGCCTCGTTGCGCGCGAGCAGCGCCGCGCCGAGGGCGCCCATGATCTGCGGCTGGTCCGGCACGGTCAGCGGGAAACCGACGGCCTTTTCAATGGCCCGGACGACCCCGGTGTTTTTCGCCACGCCGCCCGTCATGATGACGCGCGGTGCCATGCCCGTGCGCATGGCCAGTGAATTGACGCGCTGTGAAATCGACAGGCACAACCCCGCCAGAATGCGCTCCACCGTCTCGCCCTGCGCCAGCAGCGAGATGACCTCGCTCTCGGCAAAGACCGTGCAGGTGGAGGAAATCTTGGCGGGCCGGTCCGCCGTGAGCGCGCGCGGCCCCACCTGGTCCAGCGGCACCTCAAGCGTGCGCGCCATCACTTCCAGAAAGCGCCCCGTGCCGGCGGCGCATTTGTCGTTCATCTCAAACTTGCGGATGATCCCGGCGGCATCCAGCGCAATCGCCTTGGAGTCCTGCCCGCCGATGTCGATGACGGAGCGCGCGTCCGGGTAGAGCACGTGCGCGCCCTTGGCATGGCAGGTAATCTCGGTGACCGTCTTGGTCCGGTTGGCCACACTTTCGCGGCCGTAGCCCGTGGCCACCAGCGCCCCAATGTCGCCGGGCACCGCGCCCACCTGCGCCAGCGCCGCCGCGAGCACCTTGTCCGCGGCAAGCGTCAGGTTGCCACCGCTGGGCATCACGACATGCGCGCATATTTTCCCGGCGCCGTCCACCAGCACGGCCTTGGCCGTGGCAGACCCGACATCGACGCCCGCGAAGTACTGCACGCCCATTACGCGGTCCTTGCTTTCAGCAGTTCCACAAACGCCTCGGCACGGGTGCGAAACTGTTCGGGAACGGGCAGGTTCTGTTCCACCTCAACGAGCAGGCCCGGAATGCCGGCTGTCTCCAGCGACTTGTTGACGTGGGGATAGTCGAAGAACCACGGGTCGCAGAACTTGGTGAGCAGAAAGACCACGCCGGCCGCGCGGGCCGCCTGGGCGCGCTCGACAAGGAATGCACCGGGATCGAAACCGGGCGTGTGGAAGGCCGGGCAGGGACGCCGGCCCAGGTACATCTCCACCAGTGCGTCCATCGGGTTGCCCGCGGGCGCTTCCGGCAGCGAGAAGGAACGGCCGCCCATGCACAGGTCGTCGTCCACCACCATGCAGCCCGCCTCTTCCAGCGCCGTGATAAAGCCCATATTCTGGCAAACACTTCCCGCGACGAACACGCGGGGCAGCTTCTTTGTAGGACAGCCGCCCCCGGCTGTCGATCCGTCAGATGTGGGACAGCCGCCCTCGGCTGTCGAGGCCTGACAGGCGGGGGCGCCTGTCCCACATTGCGCCTTCAACCCCGCCACGAACGGCTCCAAGAGCCGCAGGTGCTCTTCCTTGTCCATCAACATGGACGAAGTCACCACGGCCAGCAGTTCGCGGCCGCTGATCAGTTCCGAGTGTTCCCGGCGCAGGTCATACAACTTCTGGATGAGGCGGCGGTGGCGCGCGTACAGCTCGATGCTCGCGCGAATGGCCTCGTCCGAAATCGGCCCGGACAGCGCCTCGATCTGTTTGCGCACATCGTCCAGCACCTTGCGGTAGTAGCTGTGCGCCGCGTTGCCCGAAGTGACCGTGGGCGCGCAGATAATGACCACCTCCTGGTTGGGACGGCTGCTGCGCCACAGGTCCGCAAGGTTCTGCATCGTGTCGCAGGTGTGCGAAAACACGACCATGTCCATGAAGTCGAATTCGCCCGAAAGCGCCGCGTCAAAACTGCTGCGCGCAAGGCTGCACGCGTAGGCCTGCAACAACTGGTCTGCCCGCGGCGTACCGCCGGGACGCCCCAGCACGCGCACCGGCAGATAGCCGGCCGCGTGCAGCAGTTCCTGCGGCGCATAGGAGCAGACGAATCCCGCCACCTTGCGGCCCGAAGCCGCCGCGGCGCGGGCCGTCGCATAGAAATCGTCGCAGACCGATGTGAACACTTCCAACGGAGTGCCGTTGCCGCTGACCATGCTGAAGTCTCCTGGTAAGGGACATGAGTGGGCAGGCGTGTTGAGGGGAACGCCATATCCGCCGCTTCGCGCATAATACCATCCTTCGGCGAACGCTTTCCCTATTCCGCAAGCTGTGTGGAAACCGCGGCTTCCGGTGCATCCGGGATGGACAGTGCCCTCAGCAGTCCGGATGGGTCCGGCGTCGGAGAAGCCGGACGGGGTTTTGGCGCGGCAATCCACACCCCCCGGCCCTTCTGGCCACCCCCCTCGATGGAGGACTTGGGACAGGTGCATGGTCAGGTTTTGACGGAATACATCCCCAAGCCGACTTTTGTCCCTGCCATCTTTGAAGGGGGGCGGTCTGCGGGGTCGGGGGAGGTGCCCCTTCTCGATTGCAGTGTCTCAATGTCCGGAAAGAAAGTTCTCCTAACCGTCGCAAACCGTTCCCTCGACACCGACCTCGAAACAGTGGTTCACCTTCGCGAGTCCCGGGTCGCTTCGGTATCCTCCAGAGTCTTGACGGCCCCCGACCCGCGCGCAACAAACAGTTTTGCCGCTCCTTCCGCGGTCTCTTCCAAGCGAACGAAGAGCGAGTCCGTCGAGGGCGGTAGTATCGTGCATATCTTTCCCCGTTGTTCCTTTACCGCGTTGGCGATAACATTGGATTAGGCCCGACATGACGATGCGTTCGGAACGCGGGGCAGATGCCCGGATATCGTCCCTCCGGGAAGCATGCTTGCCGGAAAATGGGCGAATGATTTACCGCGATGGAGACAGACCGGTCATCTCGGTGCTCATGCCGGTGCGCAATGCGCAAGACACCGTTGAGGCGGCCATAGACTCCATCCGGGCGCAAAGTTTCGGCGGGTGGGAGTTGCGGGTGGTCGATGACGGGTCCACCGATGCATCATCCGGCATGCTGGAGGACTTCGCCCGCGAAGACCCGCGCATCCGCGTCCGGCATATACCGCACGGCGGTATTGTCAGCGCCCTGCGGACGGCCGCGGCAGAGGCGGAGGGCGTCTATTTTGCCCGCATGGATGCCGATGATATCTGCCGCCCCGAAAGGTTCGGTCTGCAACTCGAATGCTTTGCCCGGGACCCCGACTTGGGCATTTGCGGCGGGCGTGTTCAGATGACCGGTGAGGCGGTTGGATGTGGCCGACGGCGATATGAGGACTGGATTAACGGCCTCGTTGATCACGACGACATAATCCGGGAGATTTTTGTGGAATGTCCCCTGCCGCACCCGACATTCATGATTTCCCGGGAATGGTTTCAGCATGTCGGAGGCTATCAGGAATGCCCGTGGCCGGAGGATTACGATCTTGTAATGCGTCTTTGGCGGGCCGGTGCGCGGTTTGCGAAACCGGAACTTGTGATTCTGGATTGGCGCAATCATCCCGCTCGCCTGTCGATGACTGATTCGCGCTATAATGACGCCGCATTCCGCGCGTTGAAACGCCATTACTTGCGGGACTTTCCGGCGCGGAAGGGGCGCCTCCTCTGCCAGTGGGGGGCGGGCGAGGTGGGGAAACGGTGGCTGCGGGAGTGGAAGACGGATGTACCCGTTGCCGTGGTGGATATCAATCCCAGGAAAATTGACAGGATAATTCATGGAGTTCCTGTCATAGCGCCGGAGAAGGTCCCCCCGCCCGAGGAGTGTTTTGTGGTGGTCATGGTGGGGACTCCCGGCGCGAGGGATGAGATTCGTGGTACGCTGCGCGGGTTGGGGTTCCATGAGTGTGAGGACTACCTGTTTCTGGCCTGACCCTTCTTTGTCAATTGTGGCGAAAGGTTGGATTCTTTGTGGTGTACGGTGCAAGCTGTGCCATACTTGCGGTTATGAGAATTCTATGGGTTTGGCATATACCGTGCGGGGGCGGCGGGAATATGCGCTGTAAACCTTTTGTGCATGGAAAACGTTTGCCAAGATGAGTGACATGAATACAGCCTGTCCGGAAAGTTCCGGGAAAGACGACACCGCTTTGGCGCTTGCCGCCGGGCGGGGTGATGTTGCCGCCTTCGAAGAGATTGTGAGGCGGTACCAGGGCCGTGTTTATGCGACCGCTTACCGGGTGACCGGCAACCGTGAAGATGCCTTGGATGTGACGCAGGACGCCTTGGTTAAGGCTTACCAGAAGATAGGCACCTGGGCGCCGACGGGAAATTTTCTTTCGTGGCTGCTTCGTTTGACGACAAATCAGTCCATTGACCATTTGCGCCGGAGAAACCGGCGGCGGCAGGAACCGCTGGACGAGGCTTTTGTGGGCCAGACCGAAGGTGCGGCGGTTGAACCGAGTGTGGACCGCACGGAGAGCGTGGTGCGCGGACGGGAGATTGATGCCCGCGTGCGTGGCGCTCTTGTGAAACTGTCAAACATGCAGCGGACGGTCTTTGTGCTGCGACATTTTGAAGAATTCTCCCTGGCAGAAATTGCCGAGGAACTGGGTTGTACCGTGGGCAGTGTCAAGGTGCATCTGTTTCGTGCGCTGAAAAAACTGCGCGAGGAACTGGGTGACCTGGCACCCGATGCCGGTCGAACCGAGCGGGGCGATGATCCATGATACTTTGGACAAAACGGCGAAAAATCGAGGCCTTGTTGGCCGCATCGCTCTATGAGCCGCTGAACGAGGCGGATCAGAGAATGCTGGATGGCGCCCTCATGGCCGACCCGCGATTGCGGGCAGAGGCGGAGGCGCTTGGACTGGTTCGGCGATCTGTTCGGCTGGAAACGCCCGAATTCACGGGCGACTTGATCCCCCTTCTGCATGTCCGCCTCATCGAATCGGGTCAGCCCCGGCGCGGCGGGCTTTCTTGGCGCTGGGTATCCGGTGCGGCCTTGGCGGTTGGTGCGGCCGTTGTACTCACGGTCGTATTTGCCGGCCAGCCACAAGGCGGCCCGGTCCTTCCTGGGGACAGAACGCAGGTTGCCAATCAGTCAGCCGGTTCACCGGTGAAAGCGGCCATTTCCAGAGCGAACAGTCTCATTGCATCCCGCGATGTGGTCGGTGCGCGAAAGGCACTGGATCAGGCGCTTGTTGCCGCGTCTGAAGATCCCGCCGCCGGCGAGGCGCAGCAAATGCTTGCAAATATTGAGTTTGCCGAGTTCCAGCGTTATCCCGAGGCCTATGCTGCGTACGATAAATTGCGCAGCCAATATCCCAAGTATTTCATGAACAGTCCCGAGAGTATTCAACGATTTAACCTGCTCGACGAAGCTAGGCGTTCCGCGTATGCGCCCATGTATTCGCTTGATGCCATCCGTAATCGCCCGGCCAACGCCTTTGAACAGTGCGAACGGCTCATGACGCAGTACCCCGACTCCTTGGTGGCCTCCGCTGCAATGAACGAGATGCGCTCCATGGTCGGTGTTCCGGGACAACTTGATGCGGCTTCGCATGTTGTTGCGCTGGAGCGCGTGCGCAACCGGTGCAGTGATCCGGCCGCGGTTGCCCAGGTAACCCTTGCGCTGGGAAATGCCTACCGGGACGACCTCTGCGATACGGGCACGGCGCGTCTTTTCTATAACGAGGCGGCCACCAGCGGACATGTGGCAGTCGCCGCCCGGGCGCAGGAGGCCTTGGCAAAACTGGCCATCGACGCGCCGTGACCCCCGGTGTTTGCCGGCCCGGTTCCCGCTGTGTTAACATGTTGATAAATAAACCACTTGCAAAGATTGGGAGCCGTCGGCGTGGCAGTATACAGCGGTCTTGAACAGTATTTAATCCGTCAAGGCGTGGTTGATGAAACCCGCATGGACAGGGCCAAGGCTGAGGCCGTAAAAGGCGGGGTGGGCGTAATTACGGCCATCTGCCAACTGGGTTTTGCCCCCGCGGACAAGGCCTATCAGGTGCTGGCGGATTTTTGCGAGATGCGTTTCGTGCTTCCGTCCAAAATGGACATCCCCTCCGAACTCATCGACAAAGTTCCGGCCCGTTTTGCCACCCACTATGGTTTTGTGCCCATTCAGGAACGAAACGGTGTGCTTGTGGTGGCCATAAGCGACCCGCTCAACGCCCAGTTGCTCGACGACATCCGCCTGGTGCTCAAGCGCAGGGTGGAGGCGGTCGTGACCACGCCGCAGGAAATCCACAGGGTCACCAAGGACCTTTACGGTGTCGGCGCGGACACGATGGAAAAGATACTCATCAATGCCGACGGCATGGAAGGCGTGGTCAGTCTTGAAGGGGCGCAAATCAATTCCGACCTTGGCGATGACAGCATCGACGCCTCCATCATCAAGTTTGTAAACGAGCTTATTCTGGAGGCCATACAGTCGGACACCACCGACATCCATATCGAGCCTTTTGAAGAAAGCCTGCGGGTGCGGTACCGCATTGACGGCATTCTGCACCAGGCGCCGACGCCCCCGTCAATCCGCGGATTTCATTCGGCCATCGTGTCGCGCATCAAGATTATGGCCAACCTGAACATTGCCGAGAAGCGTCTTCCGCAGGACGGAAAGATTTTGGCCTCTTTCGGCGATGCCCATTATGACCTGCGTGTTTCCATCCTGCCGACCCCGCACGGGGAATCGGTGAACATCCGCATCCTGAGCCGCACCTCCATGGCGCTCACGCTGGACCAGTTGGGCTTCCTTCCCGAGGATATGGAGGTTTTCAGCAGGCTTATCAGCAAGCCCCACGGTATCATTCTGGTAACGGGCCCCACCGGAAGCGGAAAGACAACGACCCTGTATGCCGCTCTGGCCAAGCTCAACGGGGTTGACCGCAAAATAATCACTATTGAGGACCCCATCGAATACCAGTTGGCGGGTATTTCGCAAATGCAGGTGCAGCCCAAGATCGGTTTTGATTTTGCCCTCGGGTTGCGCTCCATGCTGCGCCACGACCCCGATATCATGCTGGTCGGCGAAATTCGCGACCACGAGACCGCCGAAATGGCGATCCGCTCCAGTCTCACGGGCCACCTTGTGCTCAGCACGCTGCACACCAACGATTCCGCCGGGGCCGTGACCCGTTTGGTGGACATGGGGGTCGAACCCTTCCTCATTTCCAGCACCATGATCGCGTCCATCGCCCAGCGCCTTGTGCGCCGCATCTGCCGGCATTGCGGCACCGCGCACGAGCCCGACGCGGTCGTGCTGCGCCATGAATTCGGCATCGGCCCGCAGCACATGAAGGGCGGAAATTTCCGCATGGGTGCGGGTTGTGACGAGTGCCGCCATACCGGCTATCGGGGACGTTTGGCCGTGTATGAAATGCTTGCCTTCACGGAACAAATCAAGGAGATGACTGTGGAGCGGGCCAATGCCCTGGAGATCAAGAAGGTGGCCGTGCGCAACGGCATGAAGACGCTGCGCGCCTCCGGCTGGCAGCGAATCTATTCGGGCGACACCACACTCGAAGAAGTGCTTCGCGTGACCGCCGACTCGGAGGCCATTGGTTTCGAACTGGAAGGTGGCCATGCCGCAGTTTCGGTATGAGGTAAAAAAGGGCCCCGGCGCCGTCGCCAAGGGGGTCATTGAGGCGGAGAACCAACGCTCCGCCATAGCGCGGCTTCGCGATAT
>CAZOMH010000015.1:0-20826 GCA_964580415.1 uncultured Nitrospirales bacterium | reverse complement strand
CCGTCTCAAAGAAGGAAAGCGCGCTGAAGCGTGCTGTGTGCAGCGAGGGACACTCATCCCCCCCCGGCTGAAGCCGGGGGCAAAGAGGAGCCGGCTAAAGCCGGCTAATAGGAGGCTCGCGCCCCGCGTGCGGGTACGACTGTTCGGAGTAACTGGTGAGATATCCGGGCTAAAGACTTGCGGCGGAACCGGACACCGGTTCCGCCGCAACTACAAATACCTGTCTTCTCCCAAACCGCCTACAGTTTCTGTCCCTTGTACTCGCCGGTCAGCGCCTCCAGAAACTGCACCACCTGTGCCACTTGGCCCGCGCTCAGCGTCTTGTTCAACTGGTATTTCGCCATGGTCTCCACGGCCTTGCCCAAGTCGCTCGTGCTGGAATCATGGAAATAGGGCGCCGTCAGCTTAATGTTGCGCAGTGTCGGCACCTTCAGACGGAACTTGTCGGCCCCGTCCCTGGTCACACTGAAGCGCCCCAAGTCGGCATCTTTCACATTGCCGCGCTCCTTGAAATAGTCCTTGCGCAGGCCCATCAACTCAAAGGACTGGCCGCCCAGAATCGGTCCGCAATGGCAGTTGGCGCAACCCGTGTCCTGAAATACCTTCAACCCGGCCTTCTGCTCCGCCGTCAGCGCATTCTCATCACCTTTCAGGTACTTGTCAAACGGTCCAGGCGTGATCAGCGTCTTCTCGAATTCGGCAATGGCGTTGACAAAGTTGTCCTTCTTGTACCCGTCCGGGTAGACCGCCGTGAAGGCCGCTGTAAACTCCGCGTCCTGGTTCAGCTTTGCAGTCGCCTCGTCCCAGTTCGACGCCATCTCCGCCGGATTGTTCACCGGGCCGTCCGCCTGTGCCGCCAAATCCGCGGCACGACCGTCCCAAAACTGGATAAACTGGAAACCCGCGTTGAACACGGTCGGGGCATTGATGCCGCCCACGGCACCGCCCACGCCCTTGGAGAACGGCAACTGGTCGGTCCCCCCCTTCTTCAGGTCATGACAGGTCGCACAGGCCACCGTGTTGTCCTTCGACAGCCGCACGTCGTGGAAAAGCTTTTCGCCGAGGGCAACCTTGGCCCCGTCCACCTGCACCGAATCGGGCAGCGGCTGCAGCACCGTCTTCGCCAGTCCCGCCGGTATACCCGCCGGGGCCTGTTTTGCCCGCGTCTCCCGCGCCCAGTCAACAAGCGTCTTTTTGTCTTCCGCGCCCAAGAAATGGTTCCAATGCATGACCAGATAGTGGCCCGGAGGCATGCTTCCCTTCTCCACCACATATTCGGTCTTCGCCAGCACAGCCCCGGAAACCGGCTTGCCGGACACGATCTCTTTCACGTAGTCCACGTTCTTCGTGGCCATGCTGATGTCCAGCGCCAGCAGTTGTTTTGCCACGGGCAGCGACCCGTATATGGGCAGTCCCGCCCCCTGGGAATGGCACCCGGCACATTTCTCCGCAAGGATGGCCGCCGCCTTCGCGCTCAACGGGTCATTCGACTTGTACTGCTGAAGCGCATTCGACGTGTACGGCACCAGCAGGTTGTAGACCGGCAGGGATAGTCCGCCAATAGCAAGCAGGATGACAAGTAACGCGAGCTTCTTTTTCATGTTACAGTCCCTCTGTTGTGTTGCATACCCGGGATTACCAGTACTAAACACATAACGCCCTGATTTTACTCCCGGCGCGTGTCCCTGCCGGACAGGGCAATTGAAAACCAATGGGCAATGCGCCGGAGAGGACTACGGTTCGTCGCCGGTTCCCCGAAATTCCGGTGCCTGTAGTTCGCGCGTCACCTGGGTGTTCTCCGTCAGCGCCACAATATCCGCCTTGGAGGACACGCTCAGTTCACGAAACTTCCGCGCCCCCGGCAGCACCCGTCCTTCCAGCGTGCCCACCGCGTCATTATAAGCGTCTGTCGCCTTGTTCAGCGCCTTGCCCAGGCCCGAAAAATGATCCGCCAGTTTGGCAATTCGTTCGTACAAATCCTTGCCCAGACGGCTGATGGCCTCGGCATTCTCCGCCAGACTCTCCTGCTGCCAGCCGTAGGACACGGCCTTCAACAGGGCGATCAGCGTGGTCGGCGTTGCCAAAATCACCTTTTGGTCCACGCCGTATTCGATCAGCATGGGGTCCTGTTCAAGGGCGGCGCTGAAGAAAGGCTCCCCCGGCAGAAACAGCACGGCAAACTCCGGCGCCGACGAAAACTGGTCCCAATAGGACTTTTGCGCCAGCCGCACAATCTGCGCCCGCACCTGCTGCGCGTGCGCCTTGAAATGCACCGTCCGTTCGTCTTCCGACTCCGTCTCCACCGCCTTCATGTACGCTTCCAGCGACACCTTGGCGTCAATGACAATGGTCTTGCCACCCGGCAGGTTGACGATCATGTCGGGGCGAAGCTTGCCCGTCTCCGTGTCCGTGCTCTGCTGCTCCTCGAAATCGCAGTGCTTCAGCATGCCGGCCATTTCGACAACACGCCGCAACTGAATCTCCCCCCAGCGCCCGCGCACCTGCGGCGCACGCAGCGCCGTCACGAGACGGCCCGTCTCCCGGTTCAGCTTCTCCTGCGACGTCAGCAGCGATTTCACCTGTTCCGATATGCCGCTGTACGCCGAAGCGCGTTCCTTCTCCACCGCCTGAATCTGCTGGTTCACCTTCTCCAGCGATTCACGCATCGGCTTGACCATCTCGTCAATCGCCTGCTGTCGCTGCGTCATGTCCCCCTTGGCGGTCTCCTGAAACTTTTCGAGATTCTCTTTCGCCAGTGCCAGAAACGCCTGGTTGTTGCTCTTGAGCGCCTCCGATGAAAGCGCCTGAAACGCATCGGCCAGCCGCGTCCGCGCCTCGTCCAGCAGCGCCAGCTTCTCCGCCGCGGCCCGCCGCTCCTCCTCGGCCCGCGCCGCAAGATCAGAATTGCGCACCTGCTGCGCCGACAATTCCGCCTGCACCCCCTGAAGACGCGCATCCCGGTCACGGAGCGTCTGTTCCAATTCCGCAATCCGCGGCAGGCGCGCCTCCGCCGCAGCCCGCAGCCCCGTCTCTCCCTGCAACAGCGCCCGGCACTCGTCCAGCCGCGCCACGGCCTCCGCCCGCGCCGCTTCCAAGGCCGCCGCGCGCTGCTCCGCCGCCGTCCGCCGCTCCTCCAGCAGTGCCTTCTCCGTGTCCAGCAACCCCCTCTCGGCCATAATCAGCTTCGCCGCCTGCGCCCTGGTCGTCCACCAGACAAACCCCGCCACGGCCAGCCCCACGGCCAGGCCAACCGCCAATGCAATACCTACGGAAACTGTCATAAATGAACCCCCGGCCCGACGGCATCCACTTCACCGTCCGCAGCCACCCCAATCATAGACCATCCCCGGCTTGTGCGCCAACCGCACCGGTCCATCCCTTTTCCTGACTCCGCCGGGCGATGAATATCGCGGCGGCCAGCACATATTGTCCCGGAAAATACAGCTTTACAAGCTGTTTTAACGGCCCCATGTCCGCGCCGCCAAAAGCCTGCGAGGACACACCCATATCGGAAAGGTAGAACAGAACCGCGCCCAAGACAAGAAACCACCCCGCCGGGCGGCCAACACACCCGAACGAAAGCGAAACCATCATCGTTATCACGGTCAGATACACGATCACCGGTGCTCCAAGCCCTGCCGGTATACCGGGCCACAACTTCCAGACAAGCACCGCACCCGGACAGGCCAGCACCGCGGACGAAATGAGCGCCACGCCCCACCGCGCGCCATGTGTCGCATAGGCAATGCAATAGCACACGTGCCCCAGGAGAAACGCAACCAGCCCCGCAAGGAAGAACCCGTTGCCCGGGCCAATCAGGAAGAAATCACCCCACCAGGCGCAGCAAAAGCCCGGCAGCAGCCAGCGCCCCAGGCGAAAACCGGGCGCACCCAGCCCCACCGCCGCCAAAAGATACCCCGACGCAAGCCCCATCTTCATCCAGGCAAAGTTGGATATCCCGCCAAAAAACACCTTCGCAAAAAACAGGGCCGTCAAAACAAACAGTATGAACACAATCCCCATGGCAAGATACTTCTTCATCGCGCAAAGACTCCTGTTGGCTTTGCCGCAGAGTATACAAGAGTACCCCGCCCATTTGCGCCGCACTGCCATTCCTGCTACCTTTACACCCATGAAACGGCCTGAATTGCCACCTTTGCCCGACGACCCGCTGGTCTCGGTGATACTGACCAGCTACAACTATGCCCGCTTTGTCGGGCAGGCCATCCAAAGTGTTTTCGCGCAAACCCACCGCAACTGTGAACTCATCGTCGTGGATGACGGTTCCACCGACAATTCACCCGATATCATCCGCCAACAGTTGTCCGATGCCCCTTTCCCGACCCAAGCCGTCTACCAGGAAAACCGGGGACAGGCCGCCGCCATGAACGCCGCCTTCGCCCGGGCAAGGGGCGACGTCGTCGCCCTGCTCGACAGCGACGACCTCTGGGCACCGACCAAATTGGCTGAAATGTTGGCCTTCATCCAAGCCCAGCCCGACGGCGGTGTTTACCAGCACCAGGTTGAAGATGGCACGGGCAAGACCGTACTCGACCTCCTGTGCAGCGGTGATTATTACCAAAAATGGCTGGCCGTGGGTGATCTCAATACCGCCATCCGCCACGATCTCTTCCTCGTCTTCGCCCCCACTTCGGGGCTCATGTTCCGCAGGGACGTGCTCGACAGCGTCTTTCCCCTCCCCGGGCAGCTCATTGCCTGTCCGGACACCTTTCTTGTCTTCCTCGCATGCCGAATGGGGCCGCTCTACTCAACCCCCCGTTGCCTGGGCGTATGGCGTTCCCATAATACCAACGCCGGAAGACAGAACCGTTTCGGCTACAAGAATTACGGCGTTCCCGTGGTGCTCGGCGCAATTAACGGCCGCTTCCGGGAACTCGGCGATCCGATCCGGCTTACCTACCGCCCCCTCGCCGTCCTTTGGGAACCGATCCGTCTCGTCCGCGAAGCCCTCATCCGGCGTGCCAAAAAACGCGCCGGGTAACCCCCGCACAGCCTCCCCCGCAACACCGGCCACAACATGCCCCCGCAAGGGGGCAAACATGCGCGGAACCGCCAGCCCTTCACTCCGCCGCACGCCCCCGCCGCCCAAACCGCCGGTAGGCGCTCGCCCATCCCCGCCATAACAGTACTGCCTCGGCGTCCCGGCCCGTCAGCATCCATCGCAGCCAGCGCCAGGCCATCCATACCGCATTGCAGACACTGAACACGGCCCGTTGCACCGGGGCATCGGCATAGTACTTCAGCATCGCGTAGGTGCTGTTGTGTTCCTGCAAACGGATTTCGTCCCCGTGTTTGCCTGTATCCCCCTTGTGGCGCACAACGGCCCCGCTCACATAGCGGAACCGTGCCCCGGCCCGGCCAAGCCGGATGCACAGCCAACTGTCCTCAAAATGGTTCGGAATTTCCGGATCGAACCCGCCGACACCTTCAAAAAGACGCCTGGGTACGGCCAGGTTCGCCGTGGGCCCCGTGTTTGCCCGGCCCGCCCGGCAGGGCAGGCTTTTGCCCAGGAACGTGGCCCGGCGCGGACCGTATTGCAGCATTCCGGTGCTGTAATCCAGCATCCGCCCTATCAGGACCGTCTCCCCGTCATCCACGGCAGAAAGCTGCTCCAGCCACCCCCCGCAGGGGACCGCGTCCGAATCGAGAAACACAAGAAGTTCTCCGCGCGCCTCCGCTGCGGCGGCATTTCGGGCCGGGCCGGGCCCCAGGTTCGCGGAATTCACTGTCACACGCACCCATGGAAAGCGCCCGGCCAGCATGTCCGCCGTGCCGTCTGTGGAGGCATCATCCACCACAACCACCTCCGCCCCCATCCGCTCCAACAACGCAGGTGTCAAAGGGGCAAGACACTCCGCCACGTCATCGCGCCGGTCGCGGGTGGCCACGATCACACTCATTTTGCAGAATTGGCCCTGTTTGTCGCCCAATGACACGCTGCTTGGTCCCTGAAGAGTCTTTGCCCGCCCGCTGTTCCGCCGGGTTGACGGAAACCCGTTGCGGTCAACTCTGATTATAGCAGTCCGGCGCGCCCGGCGGAAAAAGGGCGGCACCGGGTCAAAAAGTTGACTCGAACATGCGTATCGATTATGTTCAAGATGTGTTTCCGGGCTTTGAAAACACTGCCCGAATTCAGACGACCAATATTTCACGAACTTGAATGTGCCATCCCCTTTGCGGGTGTCCGGGAAACCAATCCATGGCCGATACATTGTCAAACGTTGAACCCACGGCGGCATGTGCAACAATCCAGCCAAAACGGCCCTTGTTGCTGGTCACCCTGCTGGCCATCCTTGTGGCTTTCGCCTTCCAGGGAAGCCGCGGACTCTACGAATCCACCGAGGGCCGCTACGCGGAATGCGCGCGCCAAAGTATGGACCAGGGCACTCTCGATGAACCGGTGCTCAACGGTGACTACCACTGGACAAAGCCCCCAATCACGTACTACGTCATTGCGGGCGGCCTTAAAGTCTTGGGCGAAAACGCCTGGGGCGCCCGCGTAGGCCAGTCTTTTGCCTTTGTGTTCACCGTCATCGCCATGTTCTACCTGGGCCTTCTCCTTTGGGGACGCCAGGCGGCCTTCTACTGCGCCCTCGTCTACTGTCTGTCCCCCTTCCCCGTGAGCGGGGCGTCCAGCCTGTCCACCGATATGCTGTTGACCCTTTTTGAGACGTTGACCCTGCTGGCTTTCTGGCTGGCCGTGCGCAAACAGCGCTGGTATTACATCGTCCTCATGTGGTCCGTCTTCGGATTCGCCTTCATGACCAAGGGCTTCCCCGCCCTGCTTTGCCTGATTGGCCCGTTCATCGTCTTTGTCTATCTGCGCCGTCAGGGTGAAAAAGTGCCCCAGTTCTTTCATCCGCTGGGGCTGCTCGCTTTCCTGCTGATTGGCTTTTCCTGGTACGCCGAAAAGGCCTGGACCCATCCCGGACTGATGCACGACTGGATTTGGAAGGAGGGAATCGCGCGCAACGTAAGCGACGAGGCCCATCGGAACGCCGAATGGTACAAACCCTTCACCATGTATTTCCCCATTGTCCTCTTCGGCACCGTGCCCTGGGTCTTTATGGTTTTGGCCAAGTACCGGCACATCCCCTGGCCGGCCGGCATGTGGCGCCGCGTCACATCCTGGGCCCATCCCGCGGAATGGATGTTCATCGTCACCACCTTCTTCATTCCATTCTTTATATTCTGCCTGGTCAGTTCCAGGCTGCCCCTCTATATGATGCCCCTCTTTCCCGTCATCGCGCTCGCCCTGGGCAAGGGGCTCGCCTGGCTGGTCTCTGAACGCCATCTCCGGCTGCGTTCCGTGATACTCATGGCGCTGGCCGTCACAACCCTCGTGGTCGTGTCCAAGGGCCTCTTTGCCTTTGACATCCCGGCACTGAATTCCTCCAAGGACATGGCCATTTTGGCCCGCGATTCGCGTCTTATCCTGGAAAAATACCCCAACAGCGACATCTATGTCCTCAAGCAGGAACCCCTCCTGGGGTTGCAGTTTTACCTGCACACCCCCCCGATTCTGCGCGCTGAACTCGAAAACGCAACCGACGTTCTCAAGAAGGCCAAGACAGAAGGAAAACACCAGCTCGTCTTTGTCCGCCGCAAGAAACTCGAATCCTTTGCCGAACAGATAGACCAGCGCGTCTACAAGGTCGAACCGGTCAACGATGATTGGAGCCTGATTGTCATCGTCCCGCCCGAGGCGGGAACCCCCAATTCCTGACATGGGCATCACACTGGTCAGATGGATCGACCGTTTTGCGGGAGTGCCTTTGTGTTTTGTCTGCTCCCTGCTGCGCCGCCTCGTCAGACTTCTCACCCCCCCGGCCGCCGGCACGCCAGTCCAGCGCCTCCTCTTTCTGAAGCCCGCCGAACAGGGTGCAACCGTCCTCGCCGTACCCGCCTTCCAGGCGGCCATCCAGCGGCTCGGCCGCGAAAACGTGTTTGTCTGCGTCTTTGCGCGAAACCGGGAAATTCTCGACATCCTCGGGCTGGTCCCCCCCGAAAACATCCTCACCATTCGTGACAACCGCCCGCTGCATTTTCTCCCGGACGTTTTCCGCATGATCCGGACCGTTCGCCGCAGCAGCATCGACACCATAGTCGATTTTGAATTCTTCGCCCGCTTTACCGCCTTGATAACCTTCCTCACCGGAGCGCGACGCCGCATCGGCTGGCACCGCTTCCACAGCGAAGGCACCTACCGGGGCGATTTGTTCACGCACCGCATCCTCTACAACCCCTACATGTCCACCGCACAGTCCTACCTCCTTCTCGCCGGGGCGGCATGGATGGACCCCGCCGACCTGCCCATGGCCAAGACCCCGGTGCCCGTCATTCCACCGGACTATCAGCCGCCCGCATATGTCCCGGCATCCGATGAACTTGCCCGCGTGCGGGCCCTGTTGTCGGAAAGGGGAATCGCAGGCGGAAGCAATCGCCCCCGGCTTGTGCTCAACCCCAAGTTTCTCGACGAACTCCCGACGCGCCAGTGGGCCGAAGCCAACTTTGCGGAAGTGGCCCGCCAATTCCTGGACACCTTTTCAGAAGGAAACGTCATTGTCGTCGGACTGCCGGTTGAAGCACAGGCGGCCGAAGAATTCTGCAACGCGCTGGGCGGCAAGCGAACCCTGAACCTCGCCGGCAAGATTAACCTGCGTGAACTGGTCACCCTGTTCGGGATGTGCGACGCGCTGCTCACCTCCGACAGCGGCCCGGGCCATTTCGCCGCGCTCACCGGCATCCGCGTTTACGTCCTCTTCGGACCCGAAACCCCCGTGCTCTTCGCCCCGCTCACCCCCGGGGCCCGCATCTTTCACAGCGGCCTTGCATGCAGTCCCTGCTTCAACGCCTCCAACTACCGCCTCTCCACCTGTCGCGACAACAAGTGCCTCAAGGCCATAACTCCCGACAAGGTGTTTGAGGCCATACGCGCTGATTTTGGCTGAATATTGCCTGCTTGCGGAATGCGTTCCAACGCACTTGGCCAAGTACCCTTCGACTCAGTAACCCAATCCGTCAAGAACCTCGTCCGCCGACTTCGCAGGCGGCTTGCCATAGTACTGCATAAGCACGTCGCAGCGGTTGGTAAAACAGCCGTCCACGCCGAACCAGGTCATCAGCCGAAACTGCCATGTCTCATCCACCGTAAAGACGTGAACAACCAGTCCATGGCGATGGGCCCTGCCCACATTCCACGGCCAGCACAACGTCCCCACGGGACCGATACCGGTCCCGATTTGCGCGGCACGGTCCAACATCTTCCCCCAGCCCCCCTCTTTCTCCACCACTTCGGGAAGAATGAGATAAATCCTGGGAACCTTCGGTGCCAGTTCGCCCAGTTTCACCAGACTCTCTGAATAAAAGGACTGAAAAATAACCTTGGGAAGCCCCCCTGCCTCCCCGCCCAGCCAACCCCGCGCCTGCAACAGGTCCACCAGGTCCTTTTCAAAACCGGGATGACGCCCGGGCGACTTGGTCTCTATGTAAACCGGGCATTTCTTCTCCTTCGCCCCGGCGATATCCAGCACCTCCGCCATGGTCAGAATCTTTACCCCGGCATACCCTTTCCGGGCACGCTCGGGATATTTGCGGTTAAACCATGATCCGGCATCCAACTGCTTCAGTTCCGCAAGTGTAAAATCGCAAATGTTCTGCTTTTCCTGTCCCGGAAACACCGCAGCAACATTGGTGGTCCGCGCCGGGCCGTCATCATGAAACGCCACCAACACCCCGTCCTTCGTGCGCTGCATGTCCACTTCCAGATAATCCGCACCCAGGTCCCGTGCAAGCTCGTAGGCTGGCATGGTCTCCTCCGGTGCCAGATAAGATGCGCCCCGGTGGGCAATCACCAAATGCCCGCGCACTGCGGGACGTGCCGCCTCCAAGGCACGCAGCGGCAATGCCACCCACCCCAGCCAACCGGCCAGCACGGCCAAAATCACCAAACCCGCCAAACCAAGCAATGCTTTTTTCCAGCGTGCCACTGTTACTTTCCATTCTGGTCCTGTGACCCAATGAACATGTGCCTGAGAATACCGGATTGTCCCGCAAACACCAAACATCCATCCTTAGAGACAGGAAGGACAGAAGTCTTATATCCCCCCCTGAGGACAGGGAGGACAAAAGTCTTGGGCCCCCCCCCCATTCTTCCCATTCTTCCCATTCTTCCCATCCCTCCCATCCTTCCTCTCCGTCCTCTCCCCCCTGCCAAACAAAACAGAGCGCCGCAGGCCGCCCAACGGCAACCCGCGGCGCATTTGTCAAGAACCTACTTGCCCTTGCCCTTGTCGGCCTCTTCCCATCCGTACTTGGCGCGCGGTATCGGCTTGCCCGTCCGCTGGAGTTCGCGCAGTTCGCGGTAACTGATGCGCTGGATGCCCTGCTCGTCCATCCACTTCACCGTCTTCGGATCCGCAAAGAAATTGGTGTCCGCGATGCGGCGGTCGGCTGATCCGGTGGTGGCGTGTATTTCCTCGCTCTCCACCGCGCAATGAATGTACAGCTCGCTGACCTTCCCGGCGGGAATCTTCGAAAGAACGTCCTTGAAGTACGACTCGGTGGCCTCAAGACTGGGCGGACCGTCCATGTAGAGCTGTTCCGGATGAAGCACACCCATCTCGTCCGCCTTGTCAATCAGATAGCCGCCGCCGGCCTTGTCCATAATGTCGTGCCCGGCCATGCGGCAGGGCAGCTTGTACTCCTGGGCCAGCTTCAGGTACAGCTCGTGATAGAGCGGATTGTACTGCATGGTGCCCATGTGCGAGTCGATATGCGTGATATCCACGCCGCTGGCAACGGCGCGGGTGATCTGCGTGCGGATTTCCTTTTCCACGTCCTCAATGGTCGCGCTTCCGTAGACCAGAATCACGTCGTCCCAAAGATAACCCTCGGGAGAGCACAAACTGGGGACGCCGCCGACGCCAAGGCAGGGCCCCCACTTGTAACCGCCCCACTCGCTTGTGAGCGTCGTGTGTACCCCGATATTCGCCTGCGGGTGCGCCTTGGCCCACTTCAGCGCCTCAACATTCCAGCCGCAGGGCATCATGACCGTCGCCGACGTCAGTCCGCCGTTCCTGAGCGCTCTGTACGTGCCCTCGTTGGTGGCGTGGTTCATGCCAAAATCGTCCCCGTTGACGATCAGCACCCTGGCGTCCTTTGCAAAACCAAGCCGCTCAACCAGCGAAGGTTTCGCGGCGGCATCCTGGGCGGCGCACAGCGACGCCGAAAGAGCCAGGCCAAGCAGCCCGGCCAGTATGGCAACGGCAGGTCTTTTCATCTAAACGACTCCTGTTAAAACGGTTGAATGGTTTCCATTGGACCGGGCAGTGTGCCCCGGAGTTTCCTCTGCCAATTATTGTGCGGGGCGTTTCCGGTAAACAAAGACCAGCAGCAGCAACACCGCCAGTCCCGCCAAAGACACGCCCGTCCCAACCCGGAACGACACGGGATAATACGTGAACACAACTTCGCGGGTGCCCTGACCCACTTCGACGCCCCGAAACACGCCGTCCACCGCGAGCACCGGAGAAGGATTGCCGTCCACCGTGGCCTGCCAGCCGGGATACCACATATCCGCCAGCACCAGCACCCCCGGACGCGTCCCTTCGGCAATGTTCACCACCACCCGGTTGGACTCATGCGGCTCGGCAATAGTCGCAACGGCCACCGGGCCGTCATCCTTCTCCGGCAGCGCGCTGCCTTCAATCTGCGGAGGCCCGTCCAGCAGCAGCGCTTTCGGCTCAAAACGGTCAACTTTGCGCCCGGCATAGACCATTCTCGCGCGGGGCCGCACATCCAAATCTTTGAGCAGTATGGCGCCTGACGGAAAGACCTCCAGAATGTTCAGCATCGGCCGGAGCGCGGCAAACTGCCCCTGGATATCCTGCCGCGTAAGCAGCAGCACCCCGGCCGCTCCCAGCCGCATCAGCGCCGGGTCCTCTGACGTACGGGCGATAAAGCGTTCATACCGCCGCAGTGTAACCCCGGAAGGATTGTACACTTGGGCAATGCCGTACTCCGCCAACGGCCACCGTTTCAGCGCACTGCTGCCCGCCACCCGGTCCTGCGCATCGCGCAGGCGCGTTATGAACGATGTCTCTGGAAACACACTTTCCGCCGGGGACCATTTGCGTGCGGGACCATACGCCCACATGCCGGAAAACACCACAATGAGCGCCAAACCGTACCCCATCACGCCCCGTTTCGGACGAAGCAGCGTCACAAACAGCAGCAGCGCAAACAACAACGCCAGGCCCCCCTCCGCCATTACATTCTTCAACAGCGTGTCCCCGGACACGCTGCCCCGCAGCGCAAAGCCCGCGGACAGAAGTCCGCCCCCCCACAGAACGCACGCCCAAAACACAAAACGGCACAACGCGGACTTGCAGCCGTCTATGTCGAGTTGCAGCCATTCCTCCGCCGATGCCGCCGCAAGAAAACCCAGCGCGAGCGGCCAAAACAGATAGAAATGTTCCGTGCGCGGCCAGGGCCATTCGCGTGTCTGCTCAAGCAACCCGCCAAATACAAGAGGAACCATTCCAAAGGCCGCCGCCGTCAACAGCAGCGCCTCCAGCCGGCGGCGGCGGTTCTTGCTTGCCAACCGCCGCACGGAGAGCCAAAGCGCAATTATCAGCAGAAAGAGCCCGCCCACATGCATGCACAAAGCAGCCCGCGACATCCCGCCCGTGGACGCCGTCCGCAACGCGGGATAGACCACTTGGGCCAGTTCAGTCCATACCGGAGCGGCCCCCGATCTCTCCAACGCCGCCGGATGCTGGGCCTTGTATTCGATATACGGGAAAAGCTGAACGGCAATCGTGATCAGGCAACCGGCAATTGCGGAAAGAAGCGCGATATACGCGCCAAATATATGCGTCAGCCGGCGGTCGCGCAGCCGGTAAACCGGCAAGATCAGCAGCAAGAACGCCATCCCCGCCAGCATCGCCTCCGGAGAACCCCCAAGCCCCGCCAGCGCCATTACCAGCGCCAGCATCGGCCAAACCCGAAAATCACCCAAAAGCAGCCGGTACACCCAGCCCAGCAACAGGGGAAACCAGGGCAGCGCATCGGCCAGGGGTTCCAGCGGCTGCGCGAAAAGAGGCGCGCTGAACTGGAACACCACCCCCGCCAGCAACGCGAACGGCGGGGCATAGTTGAAACGCCGCGCGACAACATAGGCGCAAACGCCCGCCACAAGCAGCTTAAGGAAAATGCCTGCCGTCAGCGCCGCACCCAGCGGCAACAGATAAAACGGAATGGAAAACGGCGACAAGGCGCGCGTCCGCCACAGCGCCATGAAGGGCATGCCGAACCCCTCCAGCGGATTCCAAAGCGGCAACTCGTGCGACTGCGCCGACTGGGCCAGAAAGGAGTACCACGGATAATACCGCAGTACAAGGTTGCTTTCGGCGGCACCGTCCGGAATCACCGCCCCGGCCGACCGGGCCTCCTGCCACGGCGGCAGTGACAGCAACCCCTCCACCGACACCGGTGCCCCCCCCTTCAGCAGGGCCGGAAAGAGCAGCAGCGATGGCGCCACACAAAGCAGTGCCATGCATATAACACCTTCCAAACGCTGTCGTCTTGGTACCAGCACCTGACTCTACCTTCCGGTTCCTCGTTTCCCGCGTCGGACTATGCGGGACGCCGCCCGCGGGAGTACAGCCCAACGGAACCATGGTTCAAACGCAAAGTATAGCGAACAGACACCCCCTCGCGCATCCGCGTCCCCACCCGGATGAACAGCAGTGTTCTGTCAGGTTATAATACACGGGTTTAAGGGACCCGGCCACCCGGACAACGGCACAACCAATACGGACACTGCTGCCCTCCGCGGGTTGCCCCTGTTCCCAAAGGCCCGAATTCCAGAATCATTCACCGCAAACCCGGTTAAGGGAACTCCCCCGATGAAAACAGAATCGCTGCCGCGCTCCCTCGCCGTTGCCGGGGGCTGGGGTTACATTGGCAGGCACTTCGTGGATGCCGCCGCGGCACTGGACATCCCGGTGTATGTGCGCGATCCCGGCCCCATTCCGGTCGGAGTAAACCGCGACCGCGTGACCGTCATGCCAGACGATGACAGCTTTTACGCGCTCCCCGCGGACTTTTTTCACATTGCGCTGCACCCCACCGTCCGCCGTTTGGCGCTGCGGCATCTTGCCGACCGATTTGTCCGGGGCGACCGCTTCATGGTCCTCAACGAAAAACCCATGGCCGCACCGGAATGTCCCGGAGAATGCGTGGAACTCCGGAACCTCGTTGACAGCACCGGCATGTCCATGTTGTTCGATTTCCCCGAACTCTTTGACCCCATGACCCTCCGTGTTCGCGAATTCCTCAATTCCTTCAATGAAGTGCGCATCGACGAGATGCGAATGACGCGCTCAAAAGACCGGGAAGACCCCGCCAACCCCCGCAACTACAAGATCATGGTGCCCATCCAGTACCAGGAAACCGTGCATTGCCTCGCCTGGGTGTTCACCTGCCTGGCCGAGGCGCGCGGCGGACTCGACCGGGTCTGGGACGGCGGCGTCACCGTGGAGGGCACGTCCGTCCCCTACCATCCGCCCAACCCCGGGGCGTACCCGTACCCTGTGGACGGACGTTTCGCGGGAAACCTGCACCTGGGCGGTTGCACGGTCTATCTCCTCACCGATTTCACCGGCAACGCCCCGCGCACCAAACGGCGCACCGTCCGCGGTGTCGGCGACGGCAGGCCCTTCGTTATTGAAGCCGAGTACCTGGAGGGACACAAGTTCCTCGCGATTGACGGCAGGGATATTGGATTTGCCCAGGATGCCAACGTCTACCAGTCCGTCATCCGGCAGGCATGGAAGTGGCATCTCAATCCCTGCCTGGACACTCCGACCCTCCACCCCACACCCGCCTTTGCCCACCGCACCTATCTGCTCTCGGCCATGCTTTGGGACGCATGCCACCTTGCAGGACCGCGCAGCGTCGGGAACCTGCGCGATTTCTTGGACTATACCCCGGGATTCACTGCTCCGAAATAGGGCTCTTCCTGTCCCCCGCCCCGGACACCCCCGCATCCGCGCCCGTGCCATACGCCCATTCGCGAATACCCTCCACCATCTGCGAAACACCGCCGACCCAAAGAACCCTGCTCAGGGCATGCCGCGATTCCCTCGCCGAACGGAAATGGGTCGCATAATACACCAGCGGACTGTCATAAATGCTCCACAACCGGCTGCGGTAATTCGGCAAGTCCACGTCAAGAGTCAGTTCAACCGCATCCACAAACGCGGGGTCCCGGCGCATCTCATCAACCTTGCCCTGCTCCAGAACGATCACGGGTTCCAGACCGCCCGACCTCACAACCACGCTTGCCTTCCGATTGTCCCATCCACCCAGGTCGTATGCGGTCACACCGATAATCTGCACCCCGACGGACCACAGCAACGCCGCGGCAAACAGTCCGCAAACGACACGGTTTCGGTGCAGCGAACCGACCATGGGAACAAGCATGAGCGACAAAAACACCGCAACGTCAAGCGCAAGGCGGTAGCCGTAGGACCACCCCCCCCACCAGCCGAAGAACTTGGCATCAATACACAGCACCAGCACCGACGCGACGCACAACGGCCGCAGCGCGGCGCACTTGCGGTCGCTCCAGATGCGGACCATTCCGGGAATCGCCGGCAACAACACGGGCGAGTACACAAACACACCGCGCGCCGGACTCACAAGCAGCCCGGCAAGCCCCTGCGAAAGCGGCGTCCCCCATATGTCGGATGATCCTGTCGTCGCCGCCGCCACGGCGCGGCTCGCCGCGTCCTGGCCAAAGGCAAACGGCGACCCCATGTATAGCCCGTTGTACACGGCCAGACCAACGGCAAAAGGCAAACCCGCGGCCGCATACAAAACAAACGCCCTGCGGTTCACAAGCAGCAGATGCACTCCGGCGCAGCAAACGACAACCGCGCTCGTGGGACGGCACAACACGGCCATCGACCATGCCATGGCGCACGGCGCGGCAATCCACGGCTTTTCCCCGGCGCGCACAAAAAGGCAGGCGCCCAAAGCAAGAAAGAACACCGTCGGCGTCTGCTGCCAAAGCCCCTGGCTGCACGTGCTCCACACACAGGTCCCCAGACCAAACACCGCCGCAACAATCAGCGCGTCGCGGCGTTCCGTCAATGCCAGCGCGCAAAAGAACACGCACACCGCGGAAAGCGCCGCAAGCGCCGCGGCGAGTTCCCTGCTGATGAACCACACCAGCCGGATGCGTTCGGAAAGGTCCGGAACGACGAATTTGGCGGCCGCATAAACAGGAAGCGCCGTCAGCGCGGCCCCAATGCCGTAAATGTTCACGTAACGGCCCGGAATCGCGCTTTCCGCAAGGAAATATTTCCCCCCGGTCACTTTCAGCGTCCCCTCCCCATACTGCCGCAGCAGCTCCGGGTCCCACTTCTTGACCTTTGCCTCCGCGTCTCCCCCGGCCTTCTCCGATTTCCATTTGAACATGAACGGATGGCTTTCCGGCGTGAACGTCAGCGAACCATGATCAAGGATTTGCAGCGGCAGGTTGACGTTCGGAGTCATGTCATTGATGCACAGATACATCGGGTCCGCGTTGTAAACGACAAACAAAGACATGAACAAGAGGCATGCGTGCAGCAGACTTTGGCGTCCATGTCCGCCCGGCGTCCCGCAAGCCTCCCCCGCACCGCGCACTACCGCTTCCCCCATATGAAAGCCCCCAGCGCCAATGCCCCCTCGAACAACACGCGCAGGTCGTCGCGGGTCCTGATTCCCGACAGCTTCTTCAGCAGGTACCCCGGCCGAAAATACACACGCCGGTACATCATCCTGTAACAGTCCTGAATTTCCTGTTCCGTCATGTTCTCCAGCCGCATCACCGGTTTCGCAAGGTTATAATCGTCCCAGTCCTGGGTCAGCAGGAGATTGCGCTCCTTTGCCCAGGCAAACATTTCCGTGCCCGGAAAAGGAGTCGTCACGTTGACGATGAGCAGATCGGGATTCACCCTGATGATAAACCGTATGTTGCGTTCGACGATCTCACGGTCGTCCCCCGGATTGCCCACCATGAACGCAAGACGGCACTCTATCCCGGCCGCCTTCGTGTATTGCACCGCCCTCACCACCTGGGGCACGTCAATCTTCTTGTTGATGTTCTTCAGCACCGACTCGTCAATGTTCTCCACCCCGTACATGATTTGGTGGCACCCGGCCGCCCTCATCGCCCCCAGCATCTCCTCGTCAACATAATCCACGCGGGCAAAACAGGTCCAGGAAAGGTCCAGCTTCTTCTCCCCAAGCAGCCGGCACAGCTCCATCACATTCTTCCTGAGAACGGTGAACGTGTCGTCATAAAACATTATCTGGCGGATGCCGTAATGGTCCACCAGGTATTCGATCTCCGCGACAATGCCGGCCGCAGACTTGAACACCATTTTGTTGCCCAGGGTCTTGTTGCAGAAAGTACACCGCCCGGGACACCCCCGGCTCGTCATCATGCTCATCGCCGGAAGCCGCTTGTACGACCCCTTCGCGGGTTTGTATTTCAATATCGGCAACAGGTCGTAGGCGGGCATGGCCAGCGCGTCCAGGTCGGAAATTCTCTGCCTGGGACCGGTCCGTTTTGTTTCACCCGCCTCCTTGTAGACTATCCCGTCTATCTCCGCCAGCGGCTTGCCCGACAGGATTTCCTCCATGGTAATCTCGCCCTCGCCCACCACCACCACATCCACCGCGGACTGCCCGATTACCTCGTCGCTCATAAACGTCGCATGCACGCCGCCAAACACCACCAGCGACTCCGGATACAGGGAACGGCATATTCCGGCGATTTGATACGCCTTCTTCACATAGCACGTTGAGGCCGTAATTCCTATCACCCGCGGCACCTTCCCCGCTTCTTTATACCCTTCCTGGAAGTGCTTCGCAAAAGCCTCCACCGACCGCGCGTCAATATTGCAGTCGATTATTTCGACGCTGAAACCCTTTTCCCGGACATGCCCGGCAATCGAGGCAAGGCCCAGCGGCGGAAAGTTCGAGTCAATTTCTTTCCATATGTTGTCCCCCTCCCGGTAGTGTACCGGGGGCGACACAAGAAGGCAGTCCAGACGCTGCGTTGTTTCATCCACAAAACAACCCTCCCTGCCGGGGCTTGCCACGGCCGCCCGGTCAGTCCTCGCCATCCGAAGCCTTCTCCCCCACGCAGATCAGCGAATTGTGGCAGTGAAACGGAATCTTCTCCAGAAAGCGGACAACGGGCATGGCCATTTCGAACAGCCGCATCTGCCCCGTGGACAGCGTGTCCTTGCGCAGAATCTTTCCCGAAACGCGCCATCCGAAACCGCCCACGCGGTTGAAACCCTCGCAGGACAGGATTCGGAAACCGGCCTCTTCCATTTTTGACCGGAGCTCCTCCATGGAATACCGCCGGTGGTGGCCAACAGCCTTGTCGACCCCCCCGTACATCGCCGGATTGTTCGGAACCAGCACAACAGCGCGCCCCTTCGGGCCCAGCACCGAATGAAAATTCCTGAGCACCCGCACATCGTCCAATACATGCTCCAGAACATTCGAGCAAAAGAGACTGTCCAGGGGTCTTTCCCCGGCGGCCCGCCGGAGTGACACCCCGTCCTCCAGGTCGCACTGGCGCACGCATATGTTCGCCAGATGGCCGTAGGACTTCTGCAGACGGTCAACGTAAACCGGATCAATGTCCACGCACACCAGCCGTCTTTTGTGAAGGACAAACTTCGTCAGCGTCCCGATGCCGCAGCCGGCTTCCAGCACTTCGTCGCCAAGCCACCGGTCGAGCCGCGAAAACAGCCACCGGTTAAACCGCTTGGAACGGTCCAGCGCCTGCAAAATCAGAAAACCTTCATTGTCGCAATAGCGCCGGTCGAAAATGCTGTACCGGACCGTGGCAGCCAGGGCGCGCAGGGCGTCCCGCGGACCAATCTTCTTCCCTTCCGCATACGTCCTGCCCCGGTACGAAATCGGCACCTCGTAGATGCGCGCGCCCCAGCGGGCCAGCTTGATCACCAGTTCCGGTTCCAGGTCAAATCCCCTGCTGCGGAGCATAAGATGCCTGAGTATGTCGGCGCGTATCATCTTATAGCACGTTTCCATGTCGGTCAGGTTCAAATCGCTCACCACATTCACGGCAAGCGTCAGTATTCTGTTGGCCACCGCGTGCCAGAAGAACATTGCGCGCGAATAGCGGCCCACCAGAAACCGCGACCCCAGCACCGCGTCGGCAACACCGTCCAGAACCGGTTCAAGCAGCTTTTCATAGTCACGCGGGTCGTATTCCAGATCCGCATCCTGAATGATCGCCCAGTCCCCCGTCATGTGGGCTATGGCCGTCTGAATCGCACGGCCCTTGCCGCCGTTCTCTTCATGCAGGACCAGCCGGACGCAGTCGTGTTTCGCCGAAAAACGTTCCAGAAACTCCCGGCTCCCGTCCGACGAACAGTCATCCACCACAACCAGTTCCCGCTCGCAGGGAAGGGGAACCTCCAGCACGGCCAGCAGAAGACGCTCCAGCGTGCGTATCTCGTTGTATACGGGAATCAGCACACTCAGCTTGTGAATGTGCGGCTGCTCCGCGCCCGATGCGTCACTTCCACGCATGGGTGGTTTCCCTGCGCACCAACGGACTGCCCGTCACCATAGACGCTCCTTCTCCCGCGCAACAATTGAAACATGCCACGGCGCATGGCGCGGCCACCGCACCGCCCGCCGCCTCCATTACCCGTAACGAAGCCCACTTTAGCAACTTTGCCACTTCCGGTCAAGACAAGCCCGTTCCCTCATTATTGCGGCATACCGCATCCCGCGGCGGCCCGTCGTTTCCCCCGGCAAAAGATGCCACCCGAAAGGACCTTTCCCGGAAAAGAGTGCCCCGCCCCGGCACTTGGGAAACGCCGGGATTTTGCAAACACTTTCCGAATCGTGCTTTTATACTTGCTGTCGATGCGTAGGGCGGCAGACGGGCAGTCCCCGCCGGACGTGTCATAAAGCAAGGCCTGGCATGAACGCCACCGGCCCGGGAGAACACAGTCATGTCCACCGATTTCGGCAAAACGAATAACGGCACCACCCGGCGCGACTTTATGCTCTACAGCAGCGCCGCACTCGCGGCCGCGGCTTTCGCGGGAACCGCGGCCACAAAGGCGGCGCACGCCGCCGCGCCAAACGACGCCCGGCTGAAACTCGGCCTGATCGGCTGCGGCGGACGCGGCTCCGGCGCCGCAAACAACGCGCTCCTGGCCGACAAGAATGTCATTCTGTATGCAATGGGCGACATGTTCTCCGACATGGTTGACGAGAGCCTTGCCAAATTGAAGAAATCCCCCGCCGCCGACCAGGTCGCGGTGGATGACAACCGCAAGTTCACCGGCTTTGACGCCTACCAGAAGGTCATAGACTGCTGCGATGTGGTGGTGCTTGCCACGCCGCCCGCATTCCGCCCCGCCCATCTGCGCGCCGCCGTGGAGGCCGGCAGGTACATCTTCTGCGAAAAGCCCGTCGCCGTCGACGGCCCCGGTATCCGCAGCGTCATCGAGTCCTGCGAACTGGCCCGGAAGAACGGCGTCGTCCTCGTTTCCGGCCTGTGCTACCGCTATGAAAACAAGAAGCGCGAAACCATCAAGCGCATCCACGAAGGCGCCGTCGGCGACATCCTCACCATCGAGACCGTCTACAACACCAGCGGCCTTTGGCACAAGGGCCGCAGGGACAACTCATCCGAGATGGAGTACGAACTGCGCAACTGGCTGTATTTCGACTGGCTCTCGGGCGACC
>CAZOMH010000014.1:3447-20997 GCA_964580415.1 uncultured Nitrospirales bacterium | reverse complement strand
GCCCTGCTGGCGATTGCCCCCGGCATGACGCGAAAACCCTGATAGCACAAAACGCGGTTTCAGAACACTGCCTGCCCGGTTTTGAATGAAACGGGCAGGCATTCGTCTATTACGACGAAAAGACTTATGAATTTAAGGAGGCGAAAGCCATGAAAACGAGATGGTGCATGCGGTTTTGGACGGTGGCGACGGTGCTTGCGCTGGCCGCGTTTTCGGCGGCGGCCCAGGAACTGCAGCTGCACGGCCGTGTCAGTTATGACACAAAGGGCCTGCTGGTCAAGGGTTCCGATGACAAGGACTGGGAACGGGCGACACTAAACACCCTGCTGATGCCGGGCGATGCGCTGTGGGTGGACCAGGGCGGTTTGTCCGAAGTGGAATTGGCCGGCGGTTCGTTCCTGCGCCTGGCCGACGGCAGCAAGGCGGAGCTAAAATCCCTTCCGCCCGCGACGGACGTGCGCGGCTGGGTGGGGTCATTCTATGTGCAGCGCATCAGCCGCAGCCAGGGCACTTTCTATATTACCACCCCCTCCTGCCAGGTCGATGTCTCCATAGACTCGTGTGTGCGGGTGGATATCGACGACAAGGGCGGCGCCACCGTCAGCGTTCGTTGGGGCGGCGCGGAAGTGCGGACGGACGCGGGGGCGCCGGTGCGCCTCGCGGACACGCAGCGCCTGTGGGTGGACCCGGGTTTTCTGCCTTCCGATCCGGTGGGGTTTGACCGCGGCGAAACCGACTCGTTTGATCAATGGAACAATGACCGCGCCACCCTGCTGGCCAACGGCTACAAGACCCTGCCCAAGGAGGTCGAGATTGCCGCGCCGGTGGAGGGCGTGTCCGATCTGGGCTCTTACGGCGAATGGGTTTATGTGGACAGCCGGCCCTGTTGGCGGCCGACCGTGGTGGTGGACTATGTGCCCTACCGCTACGGCTGCTGGAACTACAACCCCGTACTCGGCAACGTCTGGGTTGGCGCGTACCCCTTTTGCTATGTGACATCGCACTACGGCCGGTGGAACTACGCGTCCTCCTACGGCTGGGTATGGTCCTATGACCCCGTCTGGAGTCCGGCCTGGGCCACGACGGTTTGCGCGGGGGACTATCTGATGTGGGCACCCATGGGTTGGGACTACCGGCCTGTGATGATGACTCAGTCGGCCTATTTCGGGATTGGCGGCGTGAACTTCTGCGTGTCCAGCACCAGTTGGATGCCCGTGAGCTATGTGACCACGGGCTGGGCGCCGGTTTCGCCGTGTACTCCCATTTTTGCAGACACTATCTGCACGCTGCCGCCGGCCCAGATTAACATCTGGAATATCTACGGCGGACATCACGGGGACGGGCACCATGGCAACGGCGACGACCGTCCGCACCCAAGCCCCTTTGACCCGAACGTGTTCCATGAACGCGACTACAATCCGCCCCGCAGCATTCGCGGCATCGCCGCGCCGCACGACGGCCCCGCTCCCGGCGAGCGCGTTCAGGCTCTGGAAACCCGCATGGGCAGACAGCAATTTGCCCCGGTGGAGCATACCGGCGCACGCATGGAACGGTCTGCCGGCGGACGGACCGCCCCGATGCGCAGCGTGCGCCTTGAAAACGCCACGGCACTGCAGCCGGACACGGCGCCCGGTCTTGCCGAACTGCGCCGGAGCCGTGCCGCGGGCGGCACGGAGGCGGGTTCCGGGGCGTTTCGCGGAACAGGCGCACGGGACCTGCGCACAGGCGTCGGCAACGGAACGCCCACATTGACGAACGATGCCGCCGCCGGGGTCCGAACGGGCAATCTGACACGCTCCAATTCCGGACCGCAGGGCGGTGCGCCCACCATCAGCGGCGGCGGCAGAACACCCGAAGGCGGCACGGAACGCGGTGTGCGCGGCGCGCCCGACAGTACGGGTGTGAACGACGCATCCGGAAACGACCGCACGCTGCGCGGCGCGCAGTCCGGCGGCGCCGAGCGGTCGCTTCCGCGCAGCAGCACTTCCGGTCGCGCCGCGCTGCGGGACATAGATCCCGGCACCCCGGCTCCGGGCGGCGCTTCGCGATACCAGTCGGTGCCGGAAAAGACCCCCGTGCGGGGGACGGCACGGCAGACTCCGGGCAGTTCGTCAATGCCGTCAGCGGCATCGCATATGGATTCGGGCGTGGGTTCAAAGCCCGCGTCGCGCATGTCCGACCTGCCTGCATTCCCATCGACACGCAGTTCTCGGCCCCTCTCTTTCGACACCGACGCTTCGCGGGGAACCTCGCCGCGCGCCACTTCATCCCGTGCGGACACACCCGTGCAGCGCAGTGAATCCGCGCCGTCGCGCCGCACGGAAAGCGCACCCCGTTTTGACACGCAGGCACCCACGGTCCAGCATTCCAATCCAGTGGTTCCGCAGTCGCGTGTGGAGACAGCGCAGCCCCGGTTCGAGCGCAGCACCCCCACGGTGCAACAGCCCCGGTATGAGGCTCCGCAACAGCGTGTCGAGACGCAGCAGCCGCGCTTTGAACGGAGCGCGCCGGTGCAGCAGCAGCCCCGGTATGAGGCTCCCCAGACGCATATCGAAGCACCGCGCGTTTCCTCGCCCTCCACATCCCCGCGGTCAATTAACTCGGACACGAACAATTCCTCCGGCGGTTCTTCGCAGAGCCGCGGCGGGGTCCGCGGCCGCTAATACGCCGCACGCAATGCGGGCGGACAATTTGACTGAATGCTTCTTCGCGGCGGGGGTTTCCCGCCGCGGGTATCCGAATCAAGCCTGTACTGGCCGGGCAGCCGCCCGGAACGGAGGTGTCACATGAATCGTTTGATCCTGCCGCTCCCCCTAATCACGCTGGCCTTGGGCGCGCTGCTCTTTGTGTCCGGATGCCCTGCAACGACCACCCAGGACAGGGGCAGCCAGACCGGCACCGGGTCCGGCTGGAAACAGGCCGACTATGACCAGGGTTTTGCCGACGGATTTCTGGTCGATGACGAGTATTGGCAGGGTTTTGATGAAAGCTACAACACCCGCGACGCGGGGACCATACTCTACAGCGGCGCGGACATTCCCTATGTGACCTCGCCCGCCTATGATGCCGGGTACTGGGACGGGGTATGGTACGCCTACAACGACGGATACTTTGTCGAATATGACTACGCATTTACCATCGGTTTTAGCGAGGGCTACGATCTCGCCTTTTGGCCCGACTGGGTCCAGTTTCTGACGAACGATCAACATGTGGAGTATTACGACGGCGGCTTTACGGACGGCTACAACGACGGCTTTTCCGAAGGGCGCATCCTCGGTGCCTATGATTACAGCAACGGCCTTTCCTATGACTGGCTTGACGCCATGACCTACTATCGCGGGGGCAATGACGTGTATCTGGACGAAGTGCAACTGGGGACGGGCGACTCGGGACCGGTGGTGCTGTATACCTACGGAACGGACCCGAATGATCTGGTCAAGAAAACCGCGCAAAAGGCGGCGGCAAAGACATTCCCCGGCGGGCGGTCCATACGGCCCGGCACCGGCGGCACAACCAAGAGTGTCAAGACCACCATTCCCGACATCAGCTATCGCGCCCTGCCCGGCAACGAGCGCGCGCGTTTCGATGTGGCTCCGTCCACGAGTCCGCGCTCCTCCGCGACGCTTAACCTCACCACCACTTGGGCGCAACGGATAGAAGCTTACCGGGCCGCCCAGTCCGGCAAATAGCGCTCTTCCAGAAACGCGGTATCCGGCGAAAAGACAAACCGGCGCATGGCGTGACCGCCATGCGCCGGTTCTTGCCATGGTCTGACGGAAATCACACTCCCAGCGAGGACGCGCTTGTCATGCGGGCATGCTGCGCGGATCGCGCGACCTCCCTGACGGGTTCCACGGTGTGCGGGGCCGGCCGCAGGTCGCGGAACGGCACGATGCGCGCCTCGGCGATGCGCATCTCATAGATGCGGCGGCGTTTGTGCTGTATGGGATCGAAATGTTTCCATTCGGACTGGATGCGCATGTTGGTTTCGAGTTCGGGATTGCTCTCGGTGTGCTTGACGCCGAGCGCCTGGGCACTGAGGAACATGTCGCGCGCCATGATGAGGTCCACGCCCTTGCCCCGGTACTTCTTGCGCACCGCCGCCAGGCAGAAATCCAGTGTGTCGAACTTGCGCAGGGCGCGGATCATGTGCAGGAAACCGAAGGGCAGCAGGCGCCCGTTGGCCTTGCGCAGCGCCTCGGAAAGGCTGGGCATCGCGAGCATGAATCCGGCCATCTCGCCATTGTCGGCCACAACCACCTTCAACAGTTCGCGGTGTACGAAGGGCATGAACTTCGGAATGTAATACTGAATCTGTCTTTTCGAGAACGGAACCATGTCCGCCAGTTCCATGTACGCCTCTTCCACGAGTGCGAAAATCTCGTTGCTGACGGCCCGAATCTCCCGCCTGTTCTTAAACTTCAGCACGTGAAACTTGCCCCGCGCCAGCACCTTGTCCGCAAGGTCCGACACGCGCGCCGGAAACTCCTTCTGGTCGAAGTTATCCGTGCGGTACTCGATAAAATCGTACCGTTTTTCAAAACCGTAGTCTGCGGCCAGGTCCTGATAATAGGCGTGATTATAGTAGGTGGCGAAAGTGGGCATCTGGTCGAAGCCCTCCACCAGCATGCCTTCGCGGTCAAACAGGCTGAACCCGTGCGGGCCGGACATCGACTCCATACCCAGGGTGCGGCCCCATTCCGCCACGGCGTCAAATAGCGCGCGGGCGGCTTCCTTGTCGTTCATGCAGTCGAACCAGCCGAACCGCACATCGCGCACACCGTCCTTTGCGTTGGCCGCCGGACTCACGATGCCCGCGATGCGTCCCACAATTTCATTGCCGCGCAGGGCCATGAACAGCCGCGCGTCGGCTTCGTCGAACGCGGGATTCTTGGCGCGGTTGAAGGTTTCCAGTTCATCCAGCAACAACGGCGGGACAAAATAGGGGCAACCAGCATACAGTCTCATCGGAAACCGGCAGAAATCCAGCATTTCACGCCTGGTTATTGCCTCAACAATACGTACTTCCATGTTAAACGCCTTTCCCGCCCGATATTGCCCGGGCGGCCCTGCTCTTTACATATGTTGAGAACTACCCCCCACCTCCGGAAGCGTTACAGCGACGCCATCCGCGGGAAGGGAAATAATGAAAAAAGGTAACTGTCTACCAAGTCAGCTTTGTGTTTGCGAGGTTGATGGCAGCCAGGGCTGTCCGGCAAAGACGCGCACGAGGCTGGTGAAGCAGTTTTGGCCTTGTTTCACTGCCGTGGATATGTAGCTGCGGATGGGGGCAAAGGTTTGCGCGCCCTTGGCTGTGCGCGCGCAGCCGGATATTTTCTGGCGGAGCTTGGCCATGCGGATGTCCTGCTCGGCGCGGTTGTTGGTGAAGGGAATTCGGGGGGCGCGCAGGCACAGCAGCACGGCGTCGCGGTGCGTTCGCAGCCGGCCATGCAGGTTGGCCGATTTGGCATTCTTTGCCCGACCCCGTTTTCCGGGCGTCTTTTTTTGAGGCGGCAACTCAGGTGTTCCGCGCGCCAGAATGTCGTCGTACATCTTTGTGAACCAGTCCGCCGCGGTACTGGAAATAGGGGTTCCAACAGTCGTGGACGATCACGCCGTCATACGCCGGAAGCAGCCCGTTGGCCTCGATGGCCTCGACGCCGCGCCGGGGATGGGCTTGGTACAGCGTGAGTTCGGCGTTGGAGAGGCTGTGCAGCCACTGGAGCCTGCCCTCCACGCGCATCCCCGTCTCGTCGGCGTGCAGCAACGGTGCCTCGGCAAGCTGCCCGCGCAGCGCCTGCTCGAAGGGCGCGAGCGCCGTATGCACCCGCAGTTCGGGCACGTGCGGCTTCCAAGGCGGTACCCTGTGGTTCCCACAAGCCCGTCCAAAAGCTCGAAGACCTGGCGGACCTCAAAGCTATCAGGCGTCTCCCCCTCGAAGCGATATCCGCATGGGCACTCTTCCGGCAAGTGCATAACAATTTCGTCCGGATCGGCCACTTGGCACAGCGTGGCCCCCGGATGACCCTTCTGTCCGCCCGGTTTGCGGCCACTCGGCTCGCGAAGACTCTTCGGGCTCGGCTTGGTGTATCCGTCGCTGGACGGCGCCTTGGAACTGTTGCCGCTGTTGCACCCAAGACGCGCTTCAAGCTCGGCAACGCGGATCGCCAAGGGTGCCAACTTTTCCAACTACTCCATCAGTTGGATAATCAGAGACACCTTATTCCGGCTCGCTCAGTGCTTCAAGTTCGGCCCGAAGTTCTTTCCTGTCCTTCATCACGGCCCTTTGACCACAGTATACAGTGGTTGGTTCCGGTCACGATACAGCATATTGAGGTCGGCTAGACAGTTACAAGTGTTATTGAAATTGCTGCTTGCGTCAGATGCGGATGGGCATAACCACGTTGACGTAATTGTCCTGCGGCGCGTCGGTATAGGGCTTGATGATGCCCGGACTGGACGTGTCCTTCAACAGCAGGCACACCTTCTCCCCTTCTATGAAACGCAGCACATCGAGAATGAATGCGGGATTGAACGCAATTTCCACGTCCTCACCGTCGTAGCTGCTGGCAATCTGGTTCTCCATCTCACCAACTTCGGGTGTCTTTACCTGGACTTTCAGCACGCCGTTGCCGGCAATTACGCGCACGCTGCGGAATTTGTCGCTGGTCACCGCCAGGGACAGGCGCATGGTCTGAATAAATTCAGCCGTGTCAAGCACCACTTCCCGGTCGTGTTTCTTCGGCACAACCGCATCGTAGTTCGGAAAATTGCCCTCGATAAGCGCCGAAACCACGCGCAGCCGGTCCAGCGCAAAGGCGGCATGACTTTCTTCCACCCACACGTCAACCGTCGCATCTCCGTCCGACGCCAGCAATGTTTCCAGCTCGTGAATCATTTTCGCCGGAATGATAACGCGAATATCCGCCGCCTCCACTTCCTCGTCCGATACCGCCATGCTCATGCGCCGTCCGTCCGTCGCCACCACCGTCAACCGGCCTCCGCGCAATTCAAACAGCAATCCCGTAAGGTTGTACCGGGACTGGTCGCTGCAAATGGCAAACGATGTCTTCTGGAAGAGTTTCTTCAGCATGGCCTGTTTGAAGACCATCGCCCCCGTTTCAGGAAAACTCTTCACCGGCGGAAACTCGTCCGGCGCCTGGCAAAACAGCTTGGTGCAAACCTTGCCGCACCGCAGCTCCGCCACATTGTTCTCGATCAGTTCCAACGTCACGTCGGCATCTGCCGGCAATTCCGCCAGAATCATCGAAACACGCTGACACTGCACCGTCATGGCCCCCGGCCGCTCCACGGCGCAATCTGTTTCCGCTTCGATGCTTATCTTCAGGTCCGTAGCCGTCAGTTTCACCGACGACTCTCCTGTTTCCAAGAGTATGTGCGACAGAATAGGCAACGCACTCTTGGAAGCCACCACGCTCTTGACCTTGTTCACCGCTGCCAAAAGGTCTTGACGGGGAAGGGTGATCTTCATGAGACGTCTCCGTGCTTTTTGCTGTTTGAAAACTTGTGCTCTTCTTAAGAAGAGATTGTATATATAAACCGTAGTAACCGCCGCAGGACGGTGTATACGGTTAAGAACCCATCTAAAGTTCCGTGAGAAAACGAGTTATGCATTTCGTTATTTGTGCATAACCCGTTCATTTATCCCCTGTCATCCCCAAACTGCCCAAAGGCACTCCGGCAACCACAGGAAATCTGTTTGAACCGGTGGAAAACTCTTGACACTTATCCAGTGTTTTCCGGCATTTACTCCACCACCCTGCACTCGGAAATGTTCCACGGAATATCGCGTGAGTTATCCACACTGTTTTTCCTTGCAGGAATTCAACTTAGAACGTTCCAAACCGGACTTGTCCAGACCGCGTGGAACATCACCCGCCTTCTCCGCCGCCCGTAATCCACTTTCAACCGAAATTATCCGTAACCCATTCTCTTATTATGACTTGCAACCAATCCTGTGTTTCCGCCACAGCTTACCTAACACATTCCTAACCCATAATCCAACAACCACTTGCGCAAAAACAACCGCTCCGGCCTCTACAGCCTGTCAAGCGTCACTCAACGGTTTATCAACAACTTATCCACAGGAACACCGCCCATTATACCCCGGTGCGTACTCATGCTAGCAAAGGAACACCGCAAAAGCAAGCACGGATGTACCCTGATGCCATTTATTTTGCGGCATTACTCCCTGTTACAGGCGTATGACACGCAGATATTCTTCGGGGGTGGTGACGCCCTCGCGAACCTTTTTCCGGCACCGTTCTGCCATGCTCTTGAACCCGGCGGTTTTGGCGATTTGTGCCGGCGTGGCCTCTTTCAGAATCATCGTCCGCACCTCTGGTGTCACCTCCAGCACTTCGAAAATGCCCGTGCGCCCCAAACCGCCCGTAAAATGGCATTTCTGGCATCCCCGTCCCCGGTACAAGCGCCTAATACCGGCCGACATGCCCATTGATGCCAGCAATGCCGCGCCCGGTTTGAACGGTTCCCTGCACTCGGCGCAAATCTTCCGCACCAGACGCTGCCCGACAACGCCCGTGAGGGCGCTGGAAATCAGAAATGACGGTACCCCCATGTTGCGCAGCGTTCCAATAGCCTCGAGCGCGTCATTGGTGTGCAGCGTGCTGAACACCAAATGTCCCGTCATGGACGCGCGGACGGCGATTTGCGCCGTTTCCTGATCACGAATTTCCCCCACCAGCAACACGTCGATATCCTGCCGCAGTGATGCGCGCAGCATGCTGGCGAACGTAAGGCCGATATCCGCGTCCACCTGCACCTGGTTGATGCCGGAAAGCTGGTATTCCACGGGGTCTTCCAGCGTGACGATGCTTTCGGTCATCACGTTCTTCTGGTTTAGCGCCGCATACAGCGTCGTCGTCTTGCCGCTCCCGGTGGGCCCCGTAACCAGAATCATGCCGTAGGGCTGTTCGATAAGCCGCAGCATCTTTGCCTCATCGTCCTTTTCCAGCCCCAGATCGCGCACTCCTGACAGGATCGATGCCTGGTCGAGCAGCCGCAGCACCATGCGTTCCCCCAGGCACGTCGGCAGCGTCGCGACACGCACATCCAGATCGCGCCCGTTGATGGCCGCGCTGAAATGGCCGTCCTGCGGGTGGCGCGTTTCGGTGATGTCCATATCCGCCAAAATTTTTACGCGCGACACGGCTGCGCCGTGAAGGTGGTGCGGAATGCTCATGACATCATGCAAAACCCCGTCGATACGATAGCGCACCCGCGTTTCCGGGTCCTGCGGATCGAGATGCACATCGGTCGCATCGGCGTTGATCGCGCCTTCCAGCAGGGCGTTCACCATCTGGACAATCGACGTGCCAGACGCCTGCCGGGCCACCTCTGTAAACCGGTCGCTTTCCGCGCTGACGATATCTTCCCCCGCGTCATTTTCCGCGCTCACGGGCTCCATGGGCATCTCCTCCATGCAGGGCGCGTCTCCCGGAACACTGTCTTCCGCCAGTTCACGGTAACGCGCCCGAATTTCATCCTCAATATCGGCGCAGGCGGTCAGGACAACCTCAATTCTGCGCCCAAGCAGGACTCCCAGACTCTTCACGCGGTCGCGCGCCTGCGGCACCGTCGCAAGCACGGCAATGCGATCCTGTTCCGCGCGGACCGGCAGCACGCCGTTCTTCAGCGCCAAATGTTCCGGCACCGCCTCCAGCGCCTCCGCGTCGCTGGGGGTGCTGTCGATGTCGGCATAGTCCAGGCCGCATTGTTCCGCGAGCGCCATGCCGATATCACCGAGTGAAACGAATCCGCTTTCCAGAAGAATGCCGCCCAGCAGCCGCCCGCTGCGTTTTTGCTCGGCCATCACTTCCGCGAGCTGTTCCCGCTTCAGCCTGCCCCGGCGCACCAGCGCGTCGCCCAGCGACTCATGCGCGGTCCGCGCCGCCCGCGAGTGAAACTCGTACCGCAGCACATTTTCCAGCGTCTCAAAGGTGATCAGGCGCTGCTGAAGGAGCTGTTTGTACCAGGGCACGCCGCTGCGCGCTTCGGTTTCGCGGGCACGGTCCAAATCCTCCCGCGTGATCAGATCCTCCCTGATCAGTTGTTCGCCCTGGTTCCTTTCCGGGTGTTCATCTGCCATTGAAAGTTCCCTGCCCGGCCGCGGGCTCCGCTACACATTCCTGTAGGCGGCCCACTGCGGGTCATTTTCGAAGACCCAGCGGTAGTATTCCTTTTGTTCGAGCAGGTCGCCCGCGCTTTCATCCACGACCACCGTGCAGTTCGCGTGCAGTTGCAGCGCCGTCGCCGAAATCATCGACGTGACCGGACCCTCCACCGCCTTTGCCAGCACGCGGGCCTTGCTTGATCCCGTCACGAGCATCACGCAACGTTCCGCCTCCAGAATGGTGCCCACCCCCATGGTGATGGCCAGCCGCGGCATGTCTGCCGGATGGGGAAACAGCGGGGAATTCTGCTCCACCGTCTTTGGGGTCAGCGCCTTCACCCGCGTGCGCGAAAACATCGCCGAAAGGGGCTCGTTGAACCCGATGTGGCCCGACGCGCCCACACTGAGCAGCTGCAAATCAATGCCTCCCACGTCCTTGATGAGCGCATCATAGGCCACCCCGGCGGCCTCGGGGTCGGCCGCCATGCCGTCGGGCAAATGCGTGTTCCGCGGATCGATGTTCACCCTGGAAAAGAGGTGATGGTTCATGTAATAACGGTACGAGTTCCCGTTTGTTGCCGGCAGTCCCACATACTCGTCCAGATTGAACGTCACGGCCAGCGAAAAGTCCAGCCCCTCCTCGCAGTGCATCCGCGCAAGACGCGCATACAGCGCCTCCATCGTGCGGCCCGTGGCCAGACCGAGCACCGAATTCGGCTTGCGCCGCAGTTGGTCGGCAATGACCCGCGCGGTAAGCTCCACCGCCTTCTCTTTTGTCTCCAGCAAAATGACCTGCATAATCGTTACTCCCTTGTCGCCGCCATTGTGGCGAAACCGCGCATACGAGGATACTCCCTCCGTGCGATCTACGGCAACGGTCCCCAGACATTGCGTGCGATGCCGAAGAGAATTGTCGCCGCAAGAAGCACCGCCACCGTCCCCATTTTCACAGGAAAGGCGGGAAGGCGCACCACCCCCAGAACCCGCAGCGCGTACACCGCGCAGGCATAGACCGCAAGGGGAAGAAACACAAGCACGGCAAACGGATTGAGCCGCAGCGCCGCCGCGAAATGTCCGTGAAGCAGTTCGTGCAGCGCCCGCTGCCCGCCGCAGCCGGGACAGTACCACCCGGTCAGCCGGTGAAAGGGGCAGACCCAAAAGCCCTGCGAGGTGGACGGGTCAAAGAAATAGAAGACGAGCAGCCCGGCGCACAGAAACGCGGTCAAAACGGCAAGGGACCGGCGTCCACTCCCGCGGGGACGGTCCGCAACAGCCTCCGTTGGTTTCGCGCCCGGGTTTGGACTTGTCTGTTCCATAATGCCATACACTATACTGCACCGGGCACTGGCGCCACATGTCTTTGGGTGGCGGCGGCCGCAGGAGGTGATGACATGCAAAAAACGCAGTTTTCAGCGGGCGAGATGGTAACGGGAGCATGGCGGGTGTTTACGGACCATTTCATGCTCTTGTTCTTGGGCCACCTGCTTGTCAACCTGATCCTGGCCTCGGGACCCGGCATTCTTGTGGTAGGTCCGCTGTGGTACGGACTGAGCGCCGTGGCATTGCTCGCCGTGCGTGGTCTTCCCGTGAAAATAGACGACCTCTTTTCGGGATTCCAGCGCATCCTGCTGCCCGCTTTTTTTGTTGGCCTGCTGCTGATGGCCCTCATTGTCGGCGCAGGCCTCCTGCTGGCGGTGCCGGTCACCCTTGCGGTGTTTCTGGCCTTCTCCACCCAGTCCATGCCGCTGCTCGTAGGGACCTTGTCCGTGGGCATCACGTTGTGTCTTGTGCCCCTCTGTGCCGTACTGTTCTTTTACAGCCCCGCCTTCTTCATCCTGTTCGACGGGGAAAACGACGCCCTTCGGGCGCTGCGGGCCAGCCGGCTCATGGTTTGGAACAACGCGGGACAATGGCTGGGACTATGGGCTGTGCTTTCGCTGATGCACGTGGCGGGGCTGTTCATGTGCTGCGTGGGGACATACGTGGTCACGCCCTGGATGGTCGTGGTGCTGGCGATGGCCTACGAGCGGGAAAGGCATGCGGCGCTGTAGTGTGCGGGCTGCCGGGCCGGCTTGCGCGGTAATTTTCAGTCCTGTTTTCCCGGTGTTTCCATACGCTCAATCACCGCCGCGCGCTCCTCTTCCGAAAGGCCCTTGAGGTATTTCTTCCAACCGGGACACCAGCCGGTGTGCCATCTCCACAGACGGCCCAACAGCGAGTGCGGCCTGCGTTCGTAGTACCGGCGCATTTTGCATTTCACGCATCCTGCTTCAGCCATGATGTGACTCCTCGTTATGTGGGACAGCCGCCCCCGCTGCCGGGGCTGCAACCAACCCGGGTTTGACAGGTGCGGTCGCCGGTCCTGCAACCTCTTGGCTGGTCTGCTACTTCTTGACGAACACATCGCGCAGCGCATCGAGATACGCCGTGCCGTGGGCAGTGTCGGGTTCCAGATAGCTGCCCTCGGTCCACTCGTTCCATGCGTTGATGGTCAGGACGCGGCGGTCGGCCGGTTGCTGATCAAGAAACGCCCTGGCCCGCTGCAGGGCTTCCTTGAAGTGTTCGGGCGTGTTGTTGTCCACCACCACGGTGAACGGATAACCGATGTTCTCAAACTTGTCCGTCTGCGTGGTGCGCGGCGAAGAATCCCAGCCCATGCTCACGTTGGGATAGTAGGGCACGGGCCAGCGCTTGACGAAATCCGGCCACAGCGCAGCGGATTTGTCCATCCATTTCACGTAGTCGGAAGTGGGAAAGCCCTCGGGAAGCACGTGGTGAATCCAGCAGTAGCTGGTGACGCTGTCGAAGCCGAGTTTCTTCAGCATTTCCTCCGGATTCTTGATGATGTGTTCCGTGGGCAGCACTTGAATGCCCCACATGACCGCGTTGAGGTGGATTTCACCAATCCCGGCCTTGCGGGCCCGTTCGCGGAAACCGTCCAGCGCGGCCCGCGTGGCATCCGTGTCGCCAAAGCCCTTGACCAGCGTCATCAACTCGTAGATCGAAAAGTAGGGTTTGCCATTGATGCGCCAATAATTCGGCTGGGAGAAATAGGTGCTGATAATGTGGTCCGTGGCATTGACAAAGGTCTCCGGCGTGACCGGGCCGGGATGCAGCAGTGCGGGCTTCACCCCCGTCTTTGCGGGGAAGATGTCGGTCCAGTCGTGGTTGGCCCACATGAGCGCGAACTTAAGCCGGTCACGGTTGGGCGCTTTCAGGAAGCCGCGCTCCAGCCCGCCCTCAATGAACGGCCCGGTGTCGTGCCAATACCAGTCAAACAGAAAGCATGTGATGCCGCTGTCCGCCGCGGCGTCAATGCGCCGCGCCATGGATGCCGGGTCCGATTCGTCGTCATAGCCCCATGCCGGCACCTTCGGCTGCTGGTGTCCTTCGAAGCGCGGCCGCGCCTGTTTGAGCAGTTCCCACTCCGTCCAGCCCCCGCCGTGCTCCTTGGAGTAGGCCGCGTTGGGGTGGTAGCTGGGGAAGTAATAGGCGGCAATCTCATAGGCCGGCTTGGCCGCCCCGGGCGTGTCTTTTGCGGCGGTTTGGGCCGCCGCCGTGGGCCCCGCCATTATTGCGGTTGTTGCCAGAAGAGCGAGAGCGATGTGCGCAGGATGCATGGCCCAAGTTTCCTTTCCGGTGAAAACAGCAGTTCTGCAAACATCTTAGGGAAAGCGCGGGGGCATAGTCCAGAAGGGAAAGGCGCCCAGAATCCGCACGCAAGAATTGTCTGTGATGGGATGGCGCATGCGGATACGTTTCGTGGCTGCGGCGTCCTCGCCGCAGTCTGCATAACTCCTTGATACTCTGCGGCGGAGACGCCGCAGCCACAAAGCGCGTGCTTATTGGGTTTCCCTGCAACCAGCCAAAAATTAAGCGCGGATTGGGGGCGTCCGTTGTGCGGCGCAAATTAGCGGCACCCCCAAAGAGCCCACGTTACCGGACCGAAAGCGCGCCGGACCCAGGAGGGCTGGTGTGGCCGACACCGCAATGAGATACCGTCCACGCCCGGTCGGCAAATTCGGCGGGACGGTGCGTGCCGGACTTTCCCAACTGTGCTACGATGTCGCGCGGCATGTGAAAACACGAAACGGAGCATCCATACGTCATGATGAACAAGAGCGTTCTTATTACCGGAGCCAGCGGGTTTGTTGCGGGCGGGGTTGTGCTGCAGACTCCGGAACATTGGACAGTTCACGCCGTGTCGCGCGGCTCCGCGCCGGTGTCGCGGCCGGGGCTGGCGTGGCACACGGTGCAGGCCGACAGGCCCGGTCTGCTTGCCGCGGCGATACGCGAACTGCGGCCCGGCGCGGTCATTCACACCGTTGCCAACGCGAACATCGACTACTGCGAGGCCCACCGGGAGGAGGTGGTCGGAATCAATGTTGATCTCTCCCGCGAGGTGGCCGAAGCCGCCCGGACCGTCGGTGCCAGGCTCGTGTACTGTTCCACCGACAACGTGTTCGACGGGGCGCGGGACATGTACCGCGAGGACGACGAGACGGGACCGGTGAACTTCTACGGTGTGACCAAGCTCCGGGCCGAGGAGGCCGTGCTGGCGGCCTGCCCCGGCGCCGTCATCGCGCGCGTGGCCATTGTCATGGGCCTGCCGCTGCTGGGCAAGGGTGTGCCGTTTCTGGTGCGCATGGCCAACGCCGCCGCCGAAGGACGCAAAATTGTCACGCCGCCCAACGAGGTGCGCACACCGGTGGACGTTATCTCGCTGGGCCGGGCTTTGATTGAGCTGGCGGGAAACGATTTCACGGGAATCATTCATCTCGGCGGCAGCCAGCGGATCGACCGGGTGAGCATGATGCGCCTGATTGCCCCGCGCATGGGCATCGATCCCGCACTGGTCGAACCGGGTCCGGCTGACAACTTGCCCGCGCCGCGCCCACCCGATTGCTCGCTCGACAACACGCTGGCCACAAACGTGCTGAACACCACGCTGCCGGGCGTTCTCGGCGGACTGGAGCGCATTCTCGCGTTTCGCGACGGCCGACCGGTGGTGTAAGAAAGACTCGTTGGGAGAACGCATCCAAATTGCGGGTCTTTTGGGACACGTTCCGGAAACATGTCCAAGGCTTGGGGATGTCGGGAAGAGAAGAATGCCAGCCCTTGTTCCGTTCGTAATCCCCCGCACGCTATTATGTGTGCCATGAACACACACAAGCCAACCCTGACCCGTCGCAAGTTCATCGGTGCGGGTGCCGTCGGCCTCGGTCTTGCTGCTTCCGCCTCCGCAGCCAAACCCCGCCGCGGCTCGAAAGAACCAAAGGCATCGTCCGCACCCGCCAAGGAGCAGCCCATGGGCCCGAGAGATTCCGCCACAATTACCATGGTCCAGTTGACGACCGGCAAAGATGTGTCGCCCGCCATCGACCGGATGCCCGCCTTCTTTGAACAGGCGGCGGATTTGGGGTCGGACCTGGTGGTGTTTCCCGAATACGTGCTGGGCGACATGATTACGCCGAAAGATGAAGTGGCACAGCAGTTCTTTGCGCTGGCGGCAAAGCACAAGATAAACGCCATCACCGGCTGCGTCGAAAAGCAGGGCAAGGACCAGTGGTCCACCAGCGCCTGGGTGGTGGATCGGGGCGGCAACCTGCTCGGCCGCTATCTCAAGTGCCACCCGGCCTCCGGCCCGGCGCCGCACTGGTGGCCACCCAACGCGGGTAATGACCGCGAGGCGCGCGGCATCCTCGGCAGCGAATTCAAGGTGTTCACGCTCGACTTCGGACCCATCGGGATACTCCAATGCTACGACGGGTACTTCCCCGAGGCTTGGGGCTGCACCTCCTACATGGGCGCAGAGATCATCCTCTGGATCAACGGACGCGAGGGAATGATTGAGGATTGGCACTGCATGACCGCCGCACAGTCTTATGGCTGCGCGGTCGGGGCAAACATCACGCAGGGGATTAACACCGGTTTTGCCGGCCCGGGTTGCGTCAAGCCCGCCGGCAACTACAAGGATGATCGCGAGCAGGCCCGCCTCTATCCGCGCATCAGGGAACAGGGCGACGCCTGTGTCAGTGCGGTTATAAACCTCGCCGAACTTCGCTGGAAACGCAAACACCTGCGCACCATGCACCAGCGCCGCCCGGAGCTATACGGCCTGCTTACGCATGACGTGAAAATGTGGCAAAACTACCCGGACATTCCCTGGGACTACCCGGAATGCGCGGAATTGGTGAACAAGGCGCAACTGTAGACCGCTTGCGGCGGCCATTCATGACCTTCGCGATCTCGCGCAAACAGAACGACGGGTATGGACATGTCCTCAGGCCGGGCCCGGAAATCCTGTGATCGCGGCAGCGAGATGCCGCAAGCCAATCCCGAAAATAGTCGGCGCCCACCGCCCAAATGCGACTTGTGGACGCATCGGGCGCACTCCGCCGGAGAATTCTGCGCCGGGCTCACCCTGTCCATAACGTCTGTCCTGCCCACCGCTTATGCATGCATATTCCGTCCCCGACAGGCATTCTCTGGTCAATAGATCACGGTTATTGCAGGCTTTCCGGATACCGTTCTGCCCGGCCGCAAGAACGCGCACATTAAGAAAACTTCATCATTCCATGCGGCTTGCCGTAATAATCAGCGGGTATTATCCAAAAAGTGACCGCGCTGCCCATTGCGAGGCGGCGCAACGAAACAATTTGGCGGGCAAATGGTGTTATTCTTGAATCGAACATTACGGGGGGTTGGACGGCGGCGAATTGGAGAAGAGCAGACTGCGGCCCGTGACGAAAATTTCGAATACTCATCCGGGTATGCTCGAGAAGGCCGTGGCTTTCCGAGCGCGCGTCGGTAAAACCGTGTTCGCCGGACCATACCCGGCATAGGAGCCTCTTTGGTGGCCATTCGTGTTGTTTCATGCATATTGCGCCCCCTGGCGTGGTGTTTTCTGGCCGGCGTAATTGGCGCATCCGTCGAGGCCGTCGGCTATTTTTCAACCCAGGGCGCCGATACTTCCCTGCCGTTCAGCGCATTCATGCTGCTCTATTCAAACACATGCGGAATCATACTGGTCGCCACCATGCTCACCTGGCTGCTGATCTGGTTTGTCATGGTCTGGCTCGGCGGCGTCCGATCCGGTCTCGCGCTCTTTTTCATGCTTTTCTTCTTTTTGTTGTTTGATCCTCTTGTCGTTATGCTGGATGTGCCCCTGTCCTACACGACTAACGATGTGGTGTGGTGGGCCTTGCTGATGAAGGTCTTTGTCGGCCTTGCGCTGTTCGTGGCCGTTTTTGCCGCCCTGGTTTTGGGAAAGATATCCCGCAGCTATCGGGCCGTGAACATCACCCCGCGCGCGTTTACGGTCCTCGCGGCGCTGTCCATGGCGCTTGCCGTTGCCGTATGGGCGAGAGACACAAGATTTCCGCACATGCAGCAGG
>CAZOMH010000014.1:0-3437 GCA_964580415.1 uncultured Nitrospirales bacterium | reverse complement strand
GCTGCTGCTGCCCTCCTTGTCTGGGGGCTTGGAGGGACTCCGCGCCGTCGTTCATTCCTGGTGTCGGGTCTTGCAATTGCTGTCTTCGCGCCATTGCCCGCGGCTTATTTCAACACGCCGGTCCCCCGGGCGCTGGAGGAAACCGTTTCCGTTCCGTCCCGCCCGGTCAGGCACGTCCTCCTGATCACGGTGGACACCCTGCGGCAGGACAGCCTCGGGATTTACAACGGCAATGCGGCAAACAGTCCCCATATGGACCAGTTTGCCCGCGACGGTGCGGTGTTCACCAACGCCTTCAGCAGCGCACCCTGGACCTATCCTTCCGTGGCCACCATTCTGACCGGGATGGCGCCGCGGGTCCATCAGTTGGGAGACGGCAGGAGCGCGCTGTCAAAGGAAATTCCCACGATGGCCGAAGCGATGGAAAAGGCCGGATACCGGACGGGGGCCTGCGGTTACAACTCCGTGCTCTCGCCAAGCAGCGGACTCGGCCGGGGATTCCAGGAATACCGCTGGTTCCCGGAAAACAGGGTCGAGATCAAGAATTTCGGTGTTGGTCTGGCCCACTATCTGCCGGTCCTTTGCGGCAGTCACAATCCCGATGCCGCAAGGCTGACAGACCGGTCGATTCAATGGATCAGGGACAATGCGCAGCAGGATTTCTTTTATTGGGTCCACTACTTCGATCCGCACACACCGTACAAGCCCCCCAAAGAGTTTCTGCCCGGCGACGCAGCCCGGAACAAAATGGGCGCGTCTTTTACCGCGAACAAGGCCGCGCGCATGGGGACCGTCGCGCGAACCCCCGAAGAGCGCCAATGGATACGCGCGCTCTACGACGGCGAGGTTCGTTATGCGGACGCCGAGATTGGCCGCCTGCTCGACTCTATTCGGGAACTGGGAATTTACGACGACACCCTCATTGTGATCACATCGGACCACGGCGAGGAGTTCTGGGACCACGACCGTTTTGAACACGGGCACACGCTGTACAATGAACTGCTCCGCGTTCCCCTGCTGGTGAAACTTCCCGGCCGCCACCGGGGCGCGGCCATAGACACCTGCGTGTCCCTGCAGGCCGTCATGCCGACGGTCTTGGACCTTTGCGGAGTAACGCCCATGATCGACGGCCTTCTGCTGCCGCCGCTCTCTCCGCTGCTTCAGGATCCGCCCGCGGCGTATGCCGGGCAGCCCGCATTCAGCGGCGCCTGTCTCTTCCATGGGCGGTTGGAAAGCGTTGTATTTGGGCAAATGAAATACATCCGGGGGGTGTCCTCCGGGCATGAAATGTTGTTCAACCTTAAGGAAGACCCTGAAGAACGGTGTTCCCTGACGCGGCAAGACCCGGCAAATCTTGAAAGAGGCCGCAAACTTCTCGACGACGCCCGGTCTGCGGATGCCCGGTTGGCGGAGCAACTGGGTATTCGCGAAAACGCCAAAGACTCGCTTGATCAGGAGAACCTCGATTCCCTTCAGGCCCTGGGATACCTCTAATGGATTGCGGGCGGTGATTGCCCGGCCAACACAACGAGCCAAAAGAAAGAAACAAAACAACATGCATATCGAAAGAAGGCTGAGCCGCACAATGGCCGCTCTCGGAAGCGCGGCCCTGATCGCCCTCATGGGCGGATGTTCCCAAACCGGCACCGGGCCCTCCGTGAGTTCAACCGAACCCGCGGACGTGGCGACAAACGTTCCGATAAACAAGACGCTCACCGCCGTGTTCAGCGGGGCAATGGATTCCGCAACCGTCACCGGGGAGACATTTACCCTGACCCAGGGGTCAAGCCCCGTCTCAGGCACGGTGACGTATACGGGCACCAGCGCGGTGTTTGATCCGGAAGAAGATTTGGCGCCCAATACCACCTACACGGCCACAATAACGGCCGGGGCCGCCGACACCTCCGGAAACACCCTGGCCGGCGACTATGTGTGGACCTTTACCACGGGGGCCGCGACGGACACCGTTGCGCCGGCGGTCAACTCCACCAATCCCGCCAATGTCATGTCCGGTGTGAGGATCAACACAAGTCTTGCCGCCACGTTCAGCGAGGCCATGGACCCTCTGACCGTCACGGCGTCAACATTTACCCTTGCGGAGGGGGGTACCCCCGTTTCAGGATCGGTGTTCTATTCAGGCGTCACCGCGATATTCAAACCCGATAGCGATCTTGACTACGACACCGAGTACACGGCCACGATTACAACCGGGGCCGCGGACTTGTCCGGAAACCCCCTGCCGCAGGAGTATGTGTGGACCTTCACAACCGGGACGGTGTCGGATGCGGTCAATCCCACGGTCAGCGCCACAAACCCCGAAAGCGGAACCGCCGCCGCGCCGCTTGACGGAAAGATTGCGGCCACGTTCAGCGAGGCCATGGACCCCAGGACCATCACGACGTCAACGTTCACCCTGACGGACGGGTCCGCGGCGGTCCCGGGAACGGTGACCTATTCCGGTGTTACGGCAATGTTCTGCCCCTCGGGCGAACTTGCCCCCAACACGCAATACACGGCCAAGATTACAACCGGGGCCTCCGACCTGGCTGATAATGCCCTTTCGGGAAGCCGCTCGTGGACGTTCACCACAGGCGATCTTCCGGACACCGACGTGCCGTCGGTCAGCTGCACGGTTCCCGGAAACGGTGCAGCCGACGTGCCGGTCGGCGGAAGCCTTTCCGTCACCTTCAGCAAGCCCATGGACCCGCGCACGGTTACCACGGAAACAATCGTGCTGTCCAGGGAAACGACCCCCTCTGTTCCGGTTGCGGGCACGGTGACCTATTCGGGGGTTACGGCGGTCTTCACGCCGGCAGAAGCTCTTGCAACCAACACAACCTACACCGCCTCCGTCCTGATGGAATCCGCGGACCCTGCCGGCAACACACTGGCAGGCGACCACATCTGGAGCTTCACCACCGGGAGCGGGTATGACACAACCACCCCGGCGGTCAGTTTCACAGGGCCCGCAAAGGATGCTTCGGGCGTGGGGATTAACAAAAATCTGGCCGTCACCTTTACCGAGCCGGTGGACCCCCTTACAATCAACACGGCAACATTTACCCTGAAACAGGGAACGACGGCGGTATCGGGCACGGTGACCTATGCGGGCGTCACCGCGATTTTCAATCCCAGGGCCAGTCTTGCGGCCAGCACGGCGTACACGGCCACCATGGCGGCGTCCGTTGCCGACCTGTCCGGAAACACGCTGTCAAGCAGCCATTCCTGGACCTTTACCACGGGCACGGCGCGCGATTCCACCGACCCGACCCTGAGCGCCGCATTCCCCGCGGATCAAGCCGCCGACGTGCCGGTCAACGGCAAGATCGCCGCCACTTTCAGCGAGGCGATGAGCCCCCAGACAATAACCACGAAGACATTCACCCTGATGCAGGGAACAACGGCTGTTGCGGGCGCGGTGATCAGTTCGGGCGTTA
>CAZOMH010000013.1:0-21143 GCA_964580415.1 uncultured Nitrospirales bacterium | reverse complement strand
GGGTGAGGCTCCACGGTGCCGCCCGCCACGAAGCAGGCGAGCTGAACGCCCCAGCAGCTTCCGAACTGGGGCACGCCCGCCTCGTAGGCGCGCAGCGCCAGGTCCTTGTGGGCCTGCACGCGCGGGTCGTCATCGTGGTAAATGGTCAGGTTGCAGCCCGGCCAGATCACGCCCGAATAGCCCGAGAGCTGTTCGTCCGTCGGGGGCACCGCACCCGGATCGCTGCTGTACCAGATGTCATACTCCGCACCGGGCAGCCGCTTCACCAGCAGGTCCGCGTAAAGCTGGCCCGCCAGGGCCATGCCGACCGTCTCAAACTGCTGGCGGCTCTCAATCGAATAGCCGTCGGGGATCAGAAAACGCGACTTCTCTGCCATGATCATTTTCCTTATTGGGTTTCAGGAGTCACTCCTGAATTGCCGTGAAGAACTGGTATGCCTTGTCGGTGAAACCCGGATAGTGCTCGTGCATGAAATCCGGGTAGATTACGGTTTCCTTTGGGGAGGTTATTTTGTTGAACGCCGCAAACTGGGACGAGGGGGGGCATATCTCGTCCATCAGACCGACGGCCATGAGCACTTCGGCGCGTATGCGCGGCGCAAGGTGCTGAAGATCGATATACCCCAGCTTTGTCCACACCGCTTCTTCGCGCTCGTGGCGCGGATCGAAACGGCGGAAGTAGTCGCGAATTTCCCCGTAGGAATCCCCGCACAGGTCCATCTCCCACACACGCCGGTAGTCGCACAGGAAGGGGCACATGGGCGCGATGCGGCGGATGCGCGGCTCCAACGCCGCGCAGGCCAGCGTGAGCGCGCCGCCCTGCGACATGCCCATGGCATCCACTCGGGCGGCATCCACCCCGGGCAGGTCCATGATCACGCGCGCCAACTGTGCCGTGTCGAGGAAGATATGCCGGAACAAAAGGTTCTCGGGCAGATCGTCCAGACCGCGGATGATATGGCCGTTGAGCGTGCTGCCGAGGGTGCCGCCGACGTCCTGCGACAGGCCGCCCTGGCCGCGCGCGTCCATGGCGGCCACGGTGAACCCGGCCGCGACCCAGCCGAGCTTGTCGTGCCAGTCGCCGGCGTTGCCGGTGTAGCCGTGGAACAGCAGCAGCGCCGGACCCGGCGTGACGGCTTTCTTGGGACGCAGGAATTTCGCGTGGATGCGCGCGCCGCGCACGCCGGTGAAATACAGGTCAAAGCACTCGGCAAATCCGGTTTGAAACGCCGCCTTCACAAATTCCGGCTTGGGATCGGTGTTGTGGTTTTCCGCCAATGCCTCATCCCAGTAGGTGTCAAAGTCCGCCGGCCTGGGGTTGCGCCCCTGGTAGGATTTCAGTTCACCGAGCGGCAGATCGAATATCGGCATGAATGCGGGTCCTTTTGTTCAGTCTACGACTCGCGACAGGCAAGTCGGTACCAAGTGCGTCCACCGATCAACTTTCCGTTGTCGCATTCCCTAAGCCTCCCTTCAAAGACAGGGAGGACAGAAGTCTTAGGTCCCCCCTGCGAGGGGGGTGCTGCGAAGCAGCGGGGGGTGTATGCTTCTGACACGCCCGGAACCAACACCCCCCGGCCCTTCGGGCCTTCCCCCCTCGCAGGGGGGACTTGGGACAGGTGCATGGTCAGGTTTTGGCGGAACACATCCCCAAACTGACTTTTGTCCCTGCCCCCCTCGATGGGGACTTGGGAAGGCGCGCGGTTTGTTTGCGGCGAAATGCATCCCCAGCCGACCTTTGTCCCCCGCATCAATTAAGAAGGAGTTCGTTCGCAATTTCCGAAGCGCCCGCTGCCTCGCCAACCCGGCGTGCCCGCCCCTGAAATTATTGGCTCCTTTACTGGTATACTTCACCAACTGGCAGTGTTGCCACGAAAGACAGAAACATTTACCCGGAGTGGTGGCATATGAAAAGACTCGTGATGGGTTCATTGACGCTGGGGATGGTTTTGTTGTGCCTGGGCGGCTGCAGCCAGACGGGCAAGCCCGCGGCGGACTTCAGCGCGGACCCGTCAACCGGCACCGTCCCCCTGTCGGTAACCTTTTCGAATTTGTCCACCGGCGGCGGTCCCTTCAAGATTGACTGGGAATGGGACTTTGGCGACGGAAGCGACTTGTCGGCGGAACAGGCCCCGAGCCACGTCTACACGATGCCGGGTTCCTACGACGTGACGCTGAGGATGAGCACATGGCTGGGGAAGGCCGAAACCGTGAAGTCCGCGGCTGTGGTGGTGTCGGCCGCGGGACCCAAAGCGGCCTTTGACGCGACACCGAAGACGGGTTCCGCCCCGATGGACGTGCAGTTCACCGATGCGAGCGTTGCCGGAACCGGCGCGATTACGGGGTGGGCCTGGGAATTTGGCGACGGGGGCACCTCGACCGAACAGAATCCCGCGCATACCTATACCGTGCCAGGCGGATATACCGTGAAGTTGACCGTTGCTGCCGGAACCGCCACCGATACAGCGACAAAGGCGGGTTTGATTCTGGTGAATCCCGCGCAGGGATATGCGCCCACCATGGTGCGGACCTTTGGCGCGGACCGGTATGCGCCGGGTGCCGCATTGGATGTGACGCTTGTCCTGGACTATCCGGCCACCGACATGACCGCGCTGGGCATCACAGAGCAGATTCCCGAAGGGTGGACTTTCCAGGGGGTGGTGGGCGGCACGTCCCCCAGCCTTGCGCACATTGACGCGGGCACCGGCGCGTTGGAACTGCTTTACGTGACCGTGCCCGTCTTCCCCTTTGGGGTAACGTACCGTCTCCTGGCCCCCGCAACGGCGGCCGGGGTACAGGAATTCCGGGGCAAGGTTCTGTACCGCACCGACGGTTCGCAGTTGGAGAGCGCCGAGGTGGTGTCCACCATTGAATCCCAGTCATCGGGCGAGGGGGAGGGCGAAGGGGAAGGTGAGGGAGAATCCGAGGGCGAAGGAGAAGGGGGTGTCTATACGTTCGACTTTTCGGCCGGTGACCATGGGTGGGTGGCCGGTTTTGCCGATCTTCCGGCCGATGCGACTGCCGAATCCTACAACCTCGAATCGGGCCTGCGGGCCGTGCCTCTGTACACGTTTGCCGCGGCCGATGCGCTCTATATCGCCGGCAACAACCACAGTGACGACCTGTTCATGTATTTCAAGCGGCGGGTCGCGGGTTTGGAGCCCAACACGGCGTATCGGGTGGAATTCGAATCGACTTTTCTCAGTCCCTATCCCGAGGGGAGCGTCGGCATAGGCGGCAGCCCGGCAGACTCGGTGTACCTAAAGGCCGGAGCGTCTGCGGTTGAGCCGGACACGGTGGTGGACGGCGATAATTGGCTGCGCATGAACATTGACAAGGGGAACCAGTCGTCGGGCGGGGCGGACGCGGTGGTGCTCGGCACCGTGGGCAAGCCCGTGGACGGAACAGACCACTATGTTGTGCTCAACAAACAGAGCACCGAGAACTTTGCCATAACGACGGATGCGGCAGGCGGGGCGTGGCTGTTCTTCGGCACCGATTCCGGATACGAGGGCATAACGAGCCTGTACTACACGGCTTTCAAGGCCAGTTTCTCGATCTACACCCCGCCGCCGTCGGCGTACAGCACGGTATTGTCGCTCGGGCGCGCGGTTTCGGATGGCGATATCTATACGCCCGGCCAGACGCTGGATGTGACCCTGTCGGTGGAACGCGCAGGCGGCGAACCCGCCGCACCGCTGGCCTGCCTGGAATCCCTGCCGTCCGGCTGGACATTTGACAGGCTGGTGAGCGGGCCGTTTCCGGAGACCTGTTCCAGCCCCGGCGAAAACGCCCTCCAGTTCGTTTGGCTGAATTCCCCCCCCCGGACGCCTTTCACCCTGACGTACCGGGTGGCTGTGCCTGCCGGGCAGACCGGGCTGCAGTCCGTTTCCGGTTTCCTGATGTATGGCACAAGTTCCGGGATCGTGCAGTCCAACACAGAAGTGACGCGGCTGCGCTCCGCGGGGGGAAGCGAGACTTTTGTGTCGCTTGCGAGGCAGGTTGCTCCCGTGGGCGTCTATTTCCCCGGCGAGCCGGTTGACGTCACCTTGCGGTTCGAAAAGTACGGTACGCAGGAGCTGTACGGTCTCGTCGGGACGGATGCCATTCCGTCCGGTTGGACCATTCAAAGTGTGGGCGGGGCATCGCCGCCGCCCATATGGAAGGTGGTGGCTGGAGGCGGCAGTGTTGAATTTGGCTGGGTTGCGGTGCCCGCCTTTCCCGTGGAATTTACCTATCGCATTCTTCCCCCGTCCGGCGCTTCGGGCGTGGTGCAGTTCTCCGGCAAGGGCTTGTACCGCTTCAGCGGTCCCCAGTTGGAGACCAATACGGTGCAGACGTCCCTGGCGCAGGGCTCGCGATAGGGGCGGCTGCCCCAAAACAGGCAACTTGCCCTATATCAGGTGGCAGCAGGCGGCATGCCGATTTCACGGCGTGCCGCCTTTATTGTTGACTAAGTGGTTGTATCACAGAAGGTTATGTTTTCTGTGGCGGGGGTCCGGACGGAGCGTATAATGGTGGCATGGCTTTTGCCATGAGGGACGCGGCCATTTCGGCCAAGTATGGGAGCCCGAAGAGTGTCAATTTTCGGGAAAACGCGCATTTGGAGACGGTTGTATGATCAAGGCAAAACGTCTGACGATGCATTACGGGCCTGTGGTGGCGCTCGAAGATGTGTCTTTCGAGGTGAACCAAGGCGAAATTGTCGGCCTGCTCGGTCCGAACGGTGCCGGCAAATCGACCACCATGAAGATTCTGACGACCTATTTGCATCCCACGCGGGGTACGGCGGAGGTCGGCGGGGTGGATGTGCTGAAGAATCCGCTGGAGGTTCGCAAGCGCATCGGCTATCTGCCGGAAATTCTGCCGCTCTACATGGACATGGAAGTCAGGGCGTATCTGGATTTCGTCGCCCGGGCGCGCGGCCTGAGCGGCGCATTTCTGAAAACGCGCATCGGCGCGGTGGTGGAGACCTGCGGTCTCAAGGCGATGTACCGCAAGGTCATTCGCGAACTGTCCAAGGGCTACAAACAGCGCACCGCGCTGGCCCAGGCACTGGTGCATGACCCCGATGTCATCATTTTGGACGAGCCCACTTCCGGCCTTGACCCGCACCAGATTCTTGAAATCCGCCACCTGATCGAAAACCTCGCCAAGAACAAGACGGTGATTCTGTCCACCCACATTCTGCAGGAAGTGCAGGCCACGGCGGACCGCATCGTCATCATCAACCGGGGCCGCATTGTGGGCGACGGCACGATTGAAAGCCTTCGCGAGCGGGCAAAGGACTGCGAGCGCACCTCGGTTGCCGTGGACGGCGCGCGCGAGGATATCGAGCGGCTGCTGTCGGGCGTGCAGGGCGTGCGCAAGGTGGAGTATGCCGGCGACAACGACGGCTGCCCGTCTTTCCTGCTGTACAGCCCGTCGGGCACGCGCCCGTGGCGTGAAGTCAACGAGCTGGCCAAGACCAAGGGCTGGAAGCTGCGTGAACTGGGCGACCGCCCGCTGACGCTGGAAGAGACGTTCCTTCGGCTGACCGAGCGTGCCGCCCAGACCGCGGGCCGCGACTAGGAGATTCGGATAATGAGAAACATGATTTCAATTCTCCGCCGTGACCTGGGGGCCTATTACACCTCCCCGATCGGCTATATTTTCATGATGGTGTTCGTCACGCTCAGCGTGGGACTCTACATCACCTCTTTCTTCGTGTTCCCCGTCGCGGACATGCGGCCCTATTTCGACAATCTTCCGCTGCTGCTGTGCGTATTCATCCCCGCGGTGACGATGCGCATATGGGCGGAGGAGCGCAAGGAAAACACCTGGGAAATGCTGCTGACCTTCCCCATGAAGGGATGGGAACTGGTCATGGGCAAGTTCCTCGCGGCGCTGGTGTTCTACATGCTGACGCTCGCGGCGACCTGCACCGTGCCCGCCATGCTGTTCAACCTGGGCAATCCCGATCCGGGCGCCGTCATTGGCGGCTACTTCGGCACACTGCTCATGGGTTCGTTCTTCCTGGCGCTGGGCATTCTCTTTTCCGGGTTCTTCAAGGATCAGATCGTCGCCTTCGTGGTGACCCTGCTGACCTGCCTGGCGTTCTTCCTCGTCGGCACCGATTTCATGTCGTCATACCTTGACGGGCGCATTTCCGGCCTGGGTTCGGTGATGGCCGATCTGCTCGGCGTGTTCACCCACTACAGCGGCTTCACGCGGGGCGTGATTGACGTTGCCGACGCGGCCTTCTTCCTCGTGTGGATCGCCGTGTTCCTGGCGCTGAACGTGCTGTTCATCGACGGCCGCAGCCGTCCCGGCGCCCGCATGATTTTTGCGGTGGCCACCGTCATGTGCATTGCCATCGGCATGCTGTTCAACTACGTCGTGGCCGGCGCGAGCATTGCCCGCGCCGATCTCACGCAGAACAAGATATACACCGTTTCGCAGGCGTCCAAGGACATCATCTCAGGAATTGACAGCGAGGTGCAGGTGAAGCTGTACATCACGGCCAAGGACAAGATGCCCACGCAGATGCGCAATCTGGAACGGGACATCACGGACAAACTTCAGGATTTGAAGGTGGCGTCGGGCGGAAAACTGAATTTCGACACGGTTTATCTGGACGCCGCCAACGTGCGCTACACCGAACCGAAGGCCAAGGACGAGAAGGAAAAGAAGACCGAGGCCGAGACGGTGGAGCAGCGCATGCTGGACAAGGGCGTGGAGCCCTTTGCCGCCCGCGCGATGAGCGAGGACGAGATGACCAGCAAGCTGGTTTATTCCAGCATCGGCGTGGCCTACAAGGACAAGTCGGAAGAGTTCATCCCGCAGGTGATCTCCGACGAGATGGGTGCCAGCGGCCCGTCGGCGGCCACCGTGCCCGTGTCCCAGTTGGAGTACCGCCTGGTCAACATGATCTTCAAGATGTCCCGTCCGAAAAAAGCCGTGGTCGCGCTGGTTGCGCCCAAGGACCGGATTGACCCGCAGATGCGGCAGATGCTGATGCAGATGGGACAGCGCGTGCCCGAGGCGGACGATCCCTACGAGTCGCTCCAGCAGATACTGGATTACGAAAAGTACGACGTGAAACGGGTGGACCTGAGCAAGGAAAGCCCGATGCCCGACGATGCCGACACGCTGGTGGTCATCAACCCCACCTCCCTCAACGAACGCCAGCTTTGGGAGATTAACCGCGCGCTCTATTCGGGCAAGTCGGTGGTCCTCGCGGTGCAGACCTACGAGTGGAACTACGAAGCCGGCAACAAGGGCATTCGCATGCAGCGCGAAGAGGTGCAGGGCGGCAAGGGCAACCCGATGATGGGGCAGTCCCCCGATTCCGGCCCCAAGCTTAACGAGCTGCTGAAGCAGTACGGTGTCACCGTCAGCGACGCCGTGCTGATGGACAAGAATTCGGTGACCCTGACGGTGCCGGGACGCGGCCAGGGCCTGCAGGCGCTCATGGGCCAGCCGGTTGCCTCCCCGACCCACGTGCTGGTGACCAATTCCAGCATGAACTCCGACTCGCCGATTACCAACCGTCTCTCGGGCATTCTGTACCTGTGGGGCACGGCGCTGGACATCGACAAGGCCGCGATGGACAAGTCGGGTTTGAAGACCGAGGTGCTCATGTCCAGCAGTCCGCAGTCGTGGACTGTCGGCGCCAAGGAGCCCATGACGGAAGCCTCCTTCTCGCTGCCCGAATCGGGCGCCAAGTCCTATCCGCTGATGGCGCTTGTCACCGGACAGTTCCCCGACACCTACAAGGACAAGCCGCGCCCGGCGTATCCGAAAGCCCAGCAGCAGCCGGGCATGCCGCCGGAGCCCGAAGCGGCGGACACCGAAGCCCCGGCCAAGCCGGCCGAAGCCAAACCGGGCAAACTGGTTGTGCTCGGCTGCGCCGAGATGTTCCGCAAGAACTTCATGCAGTCGGGAAGCGGCGCGGGCAGCCTGGACCTGTTCCTGAACACGGTGGACGGTGTGACGCTTGACGACCGGCTCGTGGATGTCCGCGGGCGCAAGCCGATTGACCGCATGATTGTGAAGCCCGACGACCGTTCCAAGACGGTATGGCGTCTGGTGAACTACGGGTTGGCCAACGTGCTTATCGCGGGCGTGGGTGTGGCGTTCTTTGCGCTGCGCCGCCGTTCGCGCAACGCCTACACCATGGCACAGTCGCGCGCCAACTAACCGGGAACATGCCGCGCCGGTGATCAAGGCGCTTGGAGATGAATATCATGAAGGCAACGAAGCTGATTCCGTTCCTTGTCATTCTGCTGGTTCTGGCGGGTCTTGCCGTGTGGCGCAAGACCGCGGAGAGCAGGCCCGTGTCCATAATCAAGCAGGTGAACCTGCAGACGCTTGTGCCCGAGGGGCTCATCGCGGCGAATATCGCCAAGATCGAAATGTTCGCCGGCGCCAAGCCCGACGCGAAAGTCGTCCTCGAGAAGAAGGACGACGCATGGCGCGTGGCGAGCCTGTACGGCGCGCCGGCCGACGACAAGACGGCCGGAGAACTGGTGGAAAAGATTCTCGCCATGAAGGGCGAGTTCCGCGGCAGCGCGGAGAGCGACGAAAAGCTCGGCAACTATGATCTGAAGGACGACCAGGCTTTCCACGTGTGCGCATACAAGGCGGGCGAGGACAAGCCGGTGGTCGATCTGCGCGTGGGCAAGGCGCCGGACTACAAAACGGTGTTTGTGCGCCAGGCGGACGACAAGAAGGTGTATGTCGAATCGACGAACCTCAAACGCGAGGCCGGTGTGACCGAGCCGCCCGCGGAATCAAAGGCGCCGAAACCGGAGACGTCCGAAGACAGCACCACGCCGAAGTCGTCCAAGTGGATCAAAAAGGACCTGCTCAAGATCGAGAAGGACAAGATCACAAAGCTCGCGCTGAACACGCCGGACAAGGCCCTGGTGTTCGAACGCCACGAGAAGCCCAAACCTGAAAAACCGGCCGCGGCCGAAGGCGAGAACGCCGAGGGCGAGAAGCCGGCAGAGCCGGCGAAGCCCGAATACGAGTGGAAGCTGGCCTCGGGCGGCTTTACCCCGGTGTTCAGCCAGCCGGCACTGCAGACGCTGCTGGGAAGTTTCGGCAGCCTGACCGTGAGCGATGTTGTGGACCCGGCCAAGAAGGCCGAATACGGTCTCGAACCGGCCCAGTTCAAGGCGGTCGTTTCCGTGGATGGACAGAACGATGTCGTTCTGCTGGCCGGCAAGCCGAAGAAAGACGGCGATCCCTATTTGATGATTGAGGGCGCCGCCGACGGCCTGGTCTACAAAATGGACAAGTACAAGTTTGACCAGGTGTTTCCGAAGGGCTCGCCGATGTTCACCCTTCCGGGCCTGACGCTCAAGAAAGAGGACATGGCGAAGATTGAGGTCGCAGGCCCGCAGGGACGCATCGTTCTTGAGCCGGGCGAAGGCGGCTGGAAGGTCGCCGAGCCCGCCCTTGACCTTGAGGTGCAGCGCACCGCCGTGGACAATATTGTCGGCGCGCTTGCCGCATTGAAGCCGGTCGATTACGCGGACGCCACGACGGATGTGGGCGCTTTCGGCACCACCGTCACGGTTGCGATGAAGGACGGCAGCACGCATGCGGTCCAGCTTGGCGGCGAAGCCAGGGCCGTCGACGGCTCCTATGCTCGGCTTGACGGCACGCCCGCGAGCCTCGTGATTGCAAAGGCCGAAATCGCCAAACTGACGGTTGCCCCGCGCGACCTGTTCGCCATGGCGGTGCTGGGCAAGGCGCTTGACAATGTCACCCGGATCGAGGGCCGCAATGCGGACCTTAAGTTCGCCCTTGTCAAGGAGGGCGACGCATGGAAGCTGGAACGCGACGGCAATGTGACCAAGGCGGCGCCCAATGCGGGCGAGGACTTCCTTTCCACACTGCGCGCGCTGCAGATGAAGGGTGTGCGCGCGGGTGAACCCGCCCAGGTGCCCGATGCGGTGTTCGCCGTGACCTGCACCAAGGCTGACGGAACCACTGCGTCCCTGGAAGTCGGTCCGGCCGTGGACGGCCTGCACCGGGCCGTGGTGGCGGGCAAGCCCTACCTGTTCGACATGGCCGCCAGCGAAGTGGAAATGCTGGCGAACCAACTGAAGACCGCCTCCACGCCGCCGCCTGCGGAAACCGCACCGGCACCCGAGGCGGCTGCCGCTCCGGCGGCTCCCGCCCAGGTGGTCCTGCCGACAGAAGGCGCTCCGGCCGCTGCCCCCGGCGAACCGGTGTCCCTGCAGGTCAATCCGCCTGCCCCGGTGGCGGTTGCCCCGGCAGTGCCTGCCCCGGCTCCTGAAGTGGTTGCCCCCGTTCCGGCCCCGGCACCTCCCGCTCCGGCACCTGCGCCTGAAGCGGCCCCGGCCACTCTGGCACCCGCACCCGAAGCGGCTCCGGCAGCGCCGACCCCGGCACCCGAAGCGGTTCCGGCCACTCCGGCACCCGCACCCGAAGCGGCTCCGGCAGCGCCGACCCCGGCACCCGAAGCGGCTCCGGCCGCTCCGGCACCGGCGCCTGAAGCGGCCCCGGTAGCCCCGGCCCCGGTACCAGAGGCGGCTCCGGCAGCCCCGGCTCCTGCGCCAGAGGCGGTTCCGGCAGCTCCGGCCCCGGCCCCGGCACCCGCTCCCGGTTCCTGATTCTTGGAACGACCCATGGGGCCGTCGCCCACCCGGAAGGGAGGCGGCGGCCCCGTTTGTTTGGTCTGACGTAACCCCCTGCTGACGTCTTTTCAGGACGGCAGCATACAACAGGGAGGATGCGTTTTATGCGCACGTTCTTGCAGGCGTTTACGGCGCTGGCATGTGTTGCGGTTTGCGCCGTGGCCGCCGACGATATCGCCGATACCCGGCGCAATGCCATTGTGCAGTCCATCGAAAAGGTGGCCCCCGCGGTGGTGACCATAAACGTGGTTGAAATCCGCACCGAGGGCGGTTCGGACCCCTTCTTCGACATGTTCAATTTTGGCCGTCCGCAGGTGCGCCAGCACGCGGTGGAAGGCATCGGCAGCGGTTTCATCTTCGACGAACAGGGCCATATCCTCACCAACTATCACGTGCTGCAGGATGCCGACGCCATTGCGTCGGTGACGCTCCCCGGCGGCAGGCGGCTGGAGGTGGAGTTGGTCGGCGGAGATGAGCGCTCCGACCTTGCCGTGCTGAAGGTGAAAGGAGACACCGCAGGCGTGCCCCACGCCGTGCTGGGCGACTCAGAGTCGCTTCTGATCGGCGAATGGGTTATCGCCATCGGGAACCCTTTCGGCAACATGATGCGCGATCCCCAGCCCAGCGTGAGCGTTGGGGTGGTTTCCGCCAACCACCGGCGGGTAAGCCGCGAAGTTGGCGGGGGCGACCGGCTGTACCAGGACCTGATCCAGACCGACGCGGCCATTAATCCGGGCAACAGCGGGGGACCATTGGTCAACGCAAAAGGCGAAGTGGTCGGCATCAACACCATGATCTTCAGCAACAGCGGCGGGTACCAAGGGCTGGGCTTTTCCATCCCGATTGCGCGCGTCAGGCGCGTTGCCGACGAGATTATGCGTTTTGGCCACCGGCGAGATCCGTGGTTTGGATTCAAAGGGCAGGCGCTCGCGGAGACCGACCCTTCCCTGCTGAAGCGCATCGGAGTACAGGCGGAATCGGGCGTGCTGGTCATCGAAATACTCAAGACAAGCCCGGCGTTCAAGGCGGGCCTGGCCGTGGGAGACGTAGTTCTCAGCGTGAACGGCCAGCCCGTGGAGCACCCGAGCGATGTGGACTTTATCAATTGGACGCTCTTCATTGGGGACCCCGCGACCTTTGAAGTGGAGCGCCAAGGCGAAAAGAAAGTGATCCAGGTGGTTGTCGCCGAAGTGCCGCGTTGAGTACGGCCTCATATCAAGTACATGGACCGGCGTTATTTTGGAATACCGTCGCAACGTTCCGTTGACCCGGCGCACGTCCTTTGCTAGACTCGCGCATATCGCACAACAGGAGGCCAACACAAATGCGCGCGGTAGTGCAGCGGGTGAGTAGAGCGTCGGTGGAGGTGGACGGCCGCATTGTGGGCGAGGTGGGGGAGGGGTTGCTGGTGCTGGTCGGCGTCGAGGAGGGCGACACGGACACCGATGCGGACTATGTTGCCGAGAAGGTGGCGGGGCTGCGCATCTTCAACGATGCCGAGGGCAAGATGAACCTGTCCATTGCCGACGTGGGTGGCGGCGTGCTGCTCATTTCCCAGTTTACCCTGCACGGCGACTGCCGCCGGGGACGGCGTCCCTCTTTTATCGCCGCCGCACGGCCCGAAACGGCCATTACGCTTTATGAAGGCGTGGCGTGCCGCCTGCGTGCCGCCGGGCTGCCCGTCGCCACGGGGGAGTTCGGTGCGCACATGCACGTTGCCCTGGTGAACGACGGACCGGTGACCATCCTGCTCGATTCCAAGAAACTCTTCTGAAGCCGAACATTCAGTGCGTAATCGCGAGTTCCGCGGAGCGCTGTTGACCATGATTCACTGCAGAAAGCCGTTTGGCATGTAGGACAGCCGCCCTCGGCTGTCGGTTTGTAACGCCCCTTGAGACGACAGGCGAGGGCGCCTGTCCCACATTTTCTATGCAGCCCAGACTGCGGTTGGCGGCAATATCGCCACATAAAGACTGAGGGGACAAGGCGAGTCGCCTGCGCTACGTATCGCCGCCGTCCCGGCGGCCTTGTGCCGTATCGCCGCCGTCCCGGCGGCCTTGTGCTTCGTTTCCCGTGTCCGTGGCGAGGCGTTCTATTTCAGGCGGATGATGCCGTCCATTCGCACTGGTCACTGTATCTTCTGCAACCCCTCGAACATAACATAGTGCTTCTTGATGGGCATCTTGTCCATCCAGCCGCGCACTTCCAAAGTGCGCCAGGTGCCGGAACCCGGACCTTCTCCTTTGTCGTTGTCCCAAAGCCATTTTGGCGTGGGCCACAGGCAATACGACGGATGCACTTTTTGGTAGAAGTTTTCCTCCACGCCCCGCTGTCCATGGTGCGCCATTTGCACATAGTCGGACGGGAGGCGCTCGGCATAGGGGCTGTTCAGCAGTTTCTCCCCGCCCTGCACGCCGAGGTCGGCGAGGAAGAGGACCGACTTCGCCGTATCGGACAACCGCATCACCAGGCTGGAATTGTTGACGGGGTTTTTGGTGATTTCCGGATTTTTCACGCCAAGAATTTCGATATGGAGTCCGTCAATGTCCATGGTCTGGCCCAGAGAGAGTTCTTCAACCTTGCGCCCCGCCCCGTCCAGCGCCTGCTGGAAGAGTTTGTAACTGAGCTTCTCCCCGGGATTGCCCCACTGCTCCATCCAGGACACATCAGGAAGCGAACCATAGACGGCGTCAATTTTGAGCGTGCCGGGCTGTTTCAGGAGTTCGCCGAGGGCGCTGAAGTGATCATCGTGGGCGTGGGTGACAAACCAGGCGTCCACATTGTCGCCAAGGTCATGCAGAAACTTGGCAAGAAATGGCGCATCGCCGGCCATGCCCCCGTCAATGACAATCACCTTTCCGTGCGCGGTTTGAAGGACATAGGACATTATCTGCGAAGTGGTCTGGTTCGGCAGTTGCCAGAGCGTAAAGGTGTTGGGACTCTTGTCTTCCGTGTTGTCCGTGCCCGACGGGGCGGCGGTTGGGGCCGCTGGCGCTTCCTTCGGGAGAATATTGAACAGCGACACCCCGCCCAACGGAACAGAAAGATCAAGTGTCACGGCACCGTCCGTGTTTGTAAATACCACGGGTTGGGCGTCGTTCAAATTGATGATCCCGCCGATGGGGAAAGGCAGGTCGCGCAGTTGAACCGTAGCGCCCGGTTCCCGGGCCTCGTGGTTGATGACGAAGAGAAACGCTTCATGGTCGTTCGCGCGCAATGACGCTTCGATGTCCGGATTGGACGAGCGCACGTGCGGCCGCACGCCGGCCTCCTCCGTCATGGCATGCAGCAGGCCGCCCAACTGTGCGCGTGCCGCAGCGTTGTCGTCTTCCCAGGTTTGGAAGTAGGTGTCCTGCAGGCAGAAGCCCAGCAGGAATGCGTGGCCTTTGCCGGCATCGCGACGGATAATGCCCGGTTGGCCGGCATCTGTTTTGGCCAGTACGTTTCCATCCGTGACCGTGCAGGGACGGGGCGAGACCAGTTTGAGGTCGAGTTCCTGACCCAGCACGGTGCCTTTAAGGGTGTCGGTGGTGAACACCGATTCGTCGGGCGGATTCTCTGGACGGTTGGCCCAGATCGGTTCCTGCGTCTTGTAGGGCACCCAATGACCCGTGCGCCGGATGCGGGTGCTGTTCATATCCGTCGCCCCGAAGACCTCTTCCAGCGTGGCCATGGGTTCTTTAAAGGCGTTTAGGCGGGGGGCGCAATCAGCAATAACGGTGCCGCCGTTCGCCTCGAACCGGGCGATAGGACCGGCCACGTTCTCGGGAAGCAGTTCCACGTCGAACAGCACCAGCAGTTCCCTGCCGCCCAGCGTGTCGTCCGTCACCTCATCCTCGTGGATGATGTCCAGTTCCCCAAATGCGCGAAGGAACAGCTCAAAGGACAGGCCTACATTGAAGTACTCCTGCTGAAGCTGAATGTACTGTGTCCGCGGGAAGAGCATGCAGGCCTTTGCCTTCATCTTAGGCGCGTCGAGGATTCGTTTTCCCCCCTTCTGGAGCAGGCGGAGTCCCTCGCCAAAACTCTCCCAGTGGCCCGCGTCCGAGGGAATCTTGTATCCCGTCAGGAGATAGTCCGCGCCCTGGGCCACGGCCGTCATGCTCATCTCCCGTTCGCTCCAGTGCATGGCGGCAAGTTCCGGGCAAAAATAGGGGGCAAACCATTCCGGGTTATGGGTGCCGACCCAGAAGCCGAGTTCTTTCTTGTTGGCCTGTGTCAGGGCGCGCATTTGGGCGAAGGAATAATGGGTCTGGCTGATGCGGGGTTTTGGAAGCTGGGCGGGTCGGCCGAAACGGAAATCGAACATCATGTACGGATAAATGTCAAATACGAACATGTCGGAGAAATCGCCGCCCCAGTGGAAGACGTCGTCTATGGCCAATTCCGAATGCGAAGTGCATCCGCCGCCGAAGGTGTTGTGGCTGTCGTGGGTCAGCGTGCCCTTGAAATTGGGGTTGATGTCCTTGATGGCCTTGTAGACCTGCCGCCAACCGTCGGGGAAACAGGCGGACCGGAAATTGACCACATCCAGCCACTTGTGGGGATCGTTGCGGATGCTGTCCAGGTCCGGCGGCAGTTCATAGCCGTGGCGCTTCTGGAACTCGGCCTTCACCTCGTCGTCATACCCAAACGAAGGCGCGCCCCAGTGAAACGGTTCATCCTGGTAGGTGAACACGTTGTAGAGGTTCGGAATATCCTTGAGCGGATTCAGTGCGGCTTCCGCGCGCGCGCGGACCGCTTCCGCGTACTTCGGGGAGTACACGCAGATTTCCGGCGGGGCCGTGCGCTCGAAGCCTTCCAGCGCGCCCGCGTGATAACTGACGAACATGCCCTTCGACGCCGCATACTGCAGGATGACCGCCTCCTCGTTCGCGGGACGGTGGGTCGGGGCTTCAATGCCGGTGAATCCATGGGCGCGGATATTGTCAATCGTGCTCCGCAGGACCTCCCCGCTCAGCGGCCCCTCCTCGCCCTTCCAGCCCTCCCCCGACGGCACCGGGGAGAACTGCGTTGCAACCGGGAAATAATCCGGTTTCAGAGGCTCCGCCCACGCCGGTCCTGCCGCGGTGAATGCCAACATGGAGCAAATCACACTAAGGACGGCAACACGTCGCGTTGTCATGGACTCCGGTTCCTTCAACGTCTTCCCACCGCTCCATACATCATGCTGGTGGGCAACATCATAAACGACGGCACCGGCGGACATTCCGCCGTTCCCAAGACCGCATCGAAAGGCTAGCACAAGCCGGTCCCGGTTTCCACCGGGCGCTGAGGTTCTTTCGGTCAATCAAGCTTGGATATCTCACCAGTGTCTCGTCCTGACCACAAGTTGACACGTGCCAGTGTGTGGCAGACATTCCTGTCTGCCGTTTTCGCTGTTCTGCTTCTGTTCTTATTGTTCTGGATTCTGACTTCTGGATTCTTCTCTTGCTGCCACCCTGCGGCGCTTGGCACTTCGTGTCTTCGTGGTTTCCCTCGGAATACAGGAGAAACCCGCTTGACACAGCCCCGAAACTTTTGCTAATATTTGCGTCACTGAGCGGGAGTAACTCAGTGGTAGAGTGTAACCTTGCCAAGGTTAAAGTCGCGGGTTCAAGTCCCGTCTCCCGCTCCATTTTTGTCTTTTCTGGGTCGTTAGCTCAGCTGGTAGAGCAGGTGACTCTTAATCACAAGGTCGAGGGTTCGACTCCCCCACGACCCACCAGATAGTGAACAAAGGGCTTGCAGAGATTCTGTGAGCCCTTTTTTCATCGGTCTTTACCCCCCATGGTGCACTCTTGGTGCAATCGCTATCTGACGGCAAGAGTCAAAATGGACCCGACAGCGCGGGAATCCCGAATAGCAGAGCCCTGTTGGGCGGACTTTCCAAGCCAGCAAACTGCTTGCGTTATGTCCGTGGGTATACCCATACCAAAAAGATAGCTCAAGGCATGGGAATGCTGCGCTTCGGCATCCCCCTTTTCCGCCTTGGCCCTTAAAAACACGGTAGTAGGCACAACTTCTGCGCACACGGCAACACCAGAATTCCGGCAAAGTGGAAGACGCATGCCCACACACGCACTACAATGGAAATTCCTATAGGCACCCCAGTTGATTGAAACTCAGGCACCTTGTGGCACCTGTACTGAACTGCACCACAGTGGAAAGTATTTCGTTAGAGCATTGAGCGAAGCGACCACCTTGAGCAGGAGATTTCATCTGTTTGTTTCGCCGAACGTTCTGCCGGGTACTGTATTGTCATATCCTCTGATTGGGGGAAGGCTCTTCACAACAACCGGTTTTGGGTGTTCCTTCTTTTCATATTCCCCCACGTGTGTGCCCTGATATTCTGCTGAGCCCCTAACCAGTAATGGTTTGCAGTAGGTACAGGGCTTATAGCCAGACTTTACGGCATCTCTTATCAACAGTTCTTCATTTGGGGATTTCAGAGATGGACAGTCACTTCTATGAAAAGCCTTGTCTATTGCGATGTTGGCGACATATACCTTCCCGGGTTCATCACTGTTCTGAATGGGTGTCCGGGTAAAATGGTTTTCCACAACACTGGGGGGATCCGGCATAAGTGGTACGTTTGGGGGGGGCGCTGTTTCAGCGGCACTTGTGATTGGTGGCTCTGGTGATATTGGTACAGCTACTGGAGCGGACGTGGGTTGGGTAACAGTTGTGGCGCGCGTATCGCCATCATAGAACGCAAGCACCAAAGAGCACACAACAAGGACAATGGCAATACCGGGGAACCATGCGTAGTTCTTTTTCGTAGACAGAGAACTGACTACTCCACAGACCGAGAGTATGAGCACGATGACGGCCAGAAGTATCGTCATCGCCGGGTCAACAAAGGCCGAAAGTATAAGCAACAGGACTGCGGCGGAAAACGATGCTGTAGAGAGTGCGCTTGCGGCTTTCTCTGGATCAGGCTTCGCGGCTGCTTTCAGGCTTCCATCCAAAAGCTCGACTTGGGTAAATCTTGCGCCACACCCTGGACATTCACGGGCTTTGAAGTTCGGCAGAAGAGTCTGGCAGTTTGCACAACGATAGATGGTGGCCCGTTTCGTACCTTCGTTTAGAAGACAGATACAGGCGATGAGTCCGAAGATGAACGAAAGTCCCAGAGTGGGGATGGTGAATCCCAAACCTATAATAAAGACCCAGATACCGATCATCTGTATTAAGCAGCCGAGGCCAACAAAGGAATTTTCCCGCTCAACATAGCTCTGTTTGGAAGTGTGGCCGGGATGTATAGCGGCGGGGGCAAACAGGTCAAGGCCTTCTTGTGAAACAAGCATTGCCGCTCGACACTGTGGACAGCGGACCGCGTCAAAATATTCGGGAGCAGTTCCTGTATATCCACAATTTGGGCAAGTAACAATCATTTGGATTCTCCCCCTTGGCAATCAGCCGCTCGAACTGTACCTAAGTGTCTCATAAGTACCCCCTGTCCATTGAAGCCCAAGTGCCTTCTGACCCAAGTACTGTATATATAAGTATCTTCCCAAGAACTGGACAGGGTCAAATTCACCTGCGAGAGGTTGCAAAAAAGTCACAACAAATTCTCTGTGGGGTTTCTCCTATATCCGCCGGAGGTCGTTATCCCCCTTGCCCCCGTCATGACCCGGCGCGTTGGCGGCGTGCTCGATAGCAGACAGGACCGGCGTTTCGACTTTCTGTGGGGCGTTGTGAGGCGCGAACGGCAATGTGGTAAGGTATTGGACCCCCTGAAACGTCCTGCGTCCTTGCAGCAGTTTGCGTGCCCTGTTTGTGGTGTAATCGTGCTGAGATCGACCAAGACGAGGGGCAAAATGGACAGTTCTCAAAGGCTGTTGGGGCGTTACCTTGTCCCTCTAAACGGGCCTTGGCGATTTTTGTTTCAGCCGGACCACGGAACACGGTCTTTGTGACGATGAACGGAGAGGACGTGATGCGGACTTTGCGGGTGTTGGTGTTGATTGTGCTTGGCCTGTTGCTCGTCACCGCTGCGCAGGGGGAGGACTGGCCCCAGTTTCGCGGGCTGAACCGCGACGGCAAAGCGCCGGAGACGGGCCTGCTCCAGGAATGGCCGGCCGATGGGCCGAAACTGCTGTGGAGCGCCAGCGGGCTCGGGGCGGGCTTGTCCTCGGTGGCGGTTTCGGACGGCATGATCTATGCCACCGGTTTCGTGACGGAGAAGAAGGAGGGCGTGCTCTCCGCCTTCGACATGGAGGGCAAACTCCTGTGGCAGACGAATTACGGCGCCGAGTTTGATGACGAGTCTTACGCGGGCACCCGGAGCACCCCGACGGTCGACGGCGGGCGGTTGTACGAGTGGACCGGAAAGGGCGTGCTGCAGTGCCTCGACGCAAAGACGGGGGCAATTCTGTGGACGCGCGAACTGGCGAAGGACTATGCCGGCGTGTCGCCGCGCTGCGGATACGCCGAGGCCCCGTTCGTTCACAAGGAAACGGTAATCTGCACGCCCGGCGGCAGGGATGCGGCGCTGGTGGCCGTGGACAAGAACACGGGGAAGACCGTCTGGACCAGCACGGGTTTCAGCGACTTTCCCGCCTACTGCTCGCCGATTCTGGTGAAGCGGGGCGACCTCAACCTGCTCGTGACCATCACCGCGCGGAACGTGGACGGATTGGATGCCGAGACCGGGAAGCTGGTTTGGAGCCTGTCCTTTGACACCACCGCGGAAGACCCGAACCATTCCGTGGCGCCGGCCTGCGGAGAGGATTGGCTGTATATTACCAGCGGCCATCGCGATGGCGGGCAGATGTACAAGCTTTCGCCGGACGCCCGGTCTCTGACACGCTCCTGGAGCGACACCACGCTGAACACGCTCCACGGAGGCCTGATCTCCCTCGACGGCTACATCTACGGCTCCAGTTCGCGGGGCAAATGGGTGTGCCTGGAGGCCAAGACGGGCCAGGTGATGTACGAGACCACCGGTGTGGGCATGGGCTCGGTCGCCTTTGCGGACGGCATGCTCTACTGCTACGGCGAGAAGGGGACGCTCGCCCTGGTGCGCGCCACCCCGACAGCCCACGAAATCATCAGCAAGTTCAAGATTTCCCAGGGCGAAGGTCCCCACTGGGCCCACCCGGTCATCTCCGGCAAGCGCCTGTACATCCGCCACGGCGACGCGCTCATGGTTTATGCGATAGGCCAGGGCGAGTAGGCTTGACGAACTTTCTGTCGGAGTGTATCATTAAGGTGTTCCCAAAAAGGGAACTCCGGCGTGATGAAATCAAGGAAATGCGAATAGCCTCATGCGCGTGATTGCCCGAGCGACACTGCGAAGTTTTTGGGATAAATATCCCGACGCCGAACTCGCGCTGGAAGCTTGGTACCATGAGGCAAGGGTCGCGCAGTGGCAGAACAGTGCCGAGGTGAAGAAGAAATACGGAACGGCCAGCATCGTCGGCAAGAACCGGGTGGTGTTCAACATGTGCGGAAACAAATACCGCCTGATTGTGCACATCAATTACGCATTTCAGAAGATATTCATCCGGTTTATTGGAACCCATGACGAATACGACGGCGTTGACGCGGAGACGATATGATGAATCCAAAAGTCTTGAGAACAGAGGATGAGTACAAAGAGGCTTTGGCCCGTGTGGAGGGACTCATGGATGCCGGACCCGGCACCCCTGAGGGCGAAGAACTGGAACTGTGGTCCATGCTCGTTGAGGACTATGAGGAGCGCAATCATTCAATACCCATGCCTGACCCGGTGTCTGCCATCCGGTTTCGGATGGAACAGGCCGGGATGAAGGATGCGGACTTGATTCCCTACCTTGGCAGCAAAAGCAAAGTGTCCGAGGTGCTGAATGGGAAACGCCCGCTGAGCCTGACGATGATCCGCAAACTTCACGAGGGTTTGGGAATCCCGGCCGAAGTGTTGCTGTCGCCCACCCCCCGACACCGAAAATGTGCATGAGTCGCTTCTCCCAGGACCGAATACAACACGCGATCCCGCACGCTCTTGGAGACACACCATGACCCCTGCCGAAGGCGCAAAACATTACCGCCCCAAGACGGTGCAGTTGGGCAGTGCCACGGTGAGCCGGTTCATTATCGGCGGCAACCCCTTTTCGGGCTTCGCCCACCAGTCTTTCGAGCGCGACGAGGAAATGCGCGACTGGTACACCATGGCGCGCATCAAGGAGGCCTATAGCCTGGCGGAAACCGCGGGGGTGACCGCGCACCTGGGCCGGGCCGATGAGCTGGTGTTGCGGGCACTGCGTGAGTACCGGCTGGAAGGCGGGCGTATGGACTGGATTGCCCAGACCTGCCCATTAACGGGCGGCTTCTTTCTGGGCATTGAGAACGCGCGGGCGGGCAAGGCAAAGGCCTGTTTCCTGCATGGCGGTGAAATGGACCAGCGCGTGGCCGCAGGCGACACGGCGGACATTTTCGAGGCCGTCAGGCGCATCAGGGACCTCGGTATTGCCGTCGGCGTCGCGGGGCTCACCGAGCCGTAGCCCGCGTGGTTCGTCATCGTCCAGT